>JAHIVT010000097.1 GCA_018816555.1 Pseudomonadota bacterium | reverse complement strand
TCGATAATCCTCGCCAAAAACATAAAGCCCCTTTTTGACACGGACAATCACCTTTTTGCGCAGAAAATCGGTTATCTTGTCACGTGGGTTGGCGTAGTCTTTAAGAACTCCTAAAAGCGTTTGATAGTCAAACTCTTCGTGCGGAATATGCCTTCTGATGCGCTCGATCATTGATTCTTTCTCATGCAGCGATTCGCTCCCTTTTCCATTTTATAGCATATTCGAGCATAGTATGTCTATATTTTCTAGACTTACTATGCATGTTTAAAGGATTTTTTCTCCTGAATCGATGCCCAGCTGCACAGAACGAGGCCCTTTCAAAAGATAAGGGGACCAACTGGTTATCGTGTATGGTGGAAGCCGCCTGAGAAAAAACCGCACTCAACCCCATAACACTGTTTTCCAGCCCCTCTCTGTTCCCGTCGGCGCAACGCCCATTTCCTTCCCCGACTGCAAACCCAGCGCAGTCTATTTTTTCAGAAGTCCTCATCCGCTTCTCGCAAAAAACTTGTTTTCCTTGACCGGATAACGTAATCTTCCATTCAATAAACTCTATGGACATAAGCAACCCAACAAACTTAACAAACTTAAAAGTCAAAAATGTTACAAAAGCTGTTTCTCATTTTCCTGCTTCTCACCATTACTCAATCCGCAAACGCCTATTGGCTTGAAAGCACAACCGAACCGTTTTCTCTCCGTGAACGTGAACACGCCCCTCCTTCGGAAGGGAAAATGTTTTTTACCATCCAGGACAATTTCGAACTTTTTACCGATAAAATAGATTCCGCCCCTTTGCTGCTGCCTAATTCTGATTACTTTGTGCCGGCTGACATTATTGACATCAATCTCCCCCTCTTCGGAATCTTCAGTCACCCCGCAAAATCGGTTGAAGATCCTATCGCTAATCTTTTATATGCTAATTTAAAGATTAAAAAACTACTTGATGAATATAACGAAATTCAGGAAAGGGCCCAACAGCTCTTGCATGATGATTCCGTCAATTTTGCCTTCGGTAAGCTGCAAGTTAAGACTAATAAGTCAGCAGACAACCTTAATACAGACGAACCGGAAGATATCTCTACCTACAAAAAATTGCATAAAAAATTAATCATCCTCTCGACAGCGAACCTCAGCCAATCTCATACTGCCGTTGCAAGGGCTGATAACGACTCAAACTCCCAATTACCGCAAGCACGGGTCTCTATGTTTTCTTTTCTCCATCTTCAGAAAAAAACAGAAAGCCTCCTACAAACAGCAAAGTTGAGCAGTTCCAACTTGCCAGTATCCGGCAAAATAACCACCACGGCTAATCCATCCCAAACCCCTTCAAAATATTCGAGGGAACAAACGGAATTAAGCAGCACACAGGACCAAAGCAATAAATACTCCGGAAAAATCACATTTCTTTGGCTGTTGGATCTTCCTGTTAAAATATTTAATTATCTTCTTTCTCATAAAATGCATGTACTTTTCATCGGATTTTTAAGTTTAATGTTTATCTTTGGCTCCCGCTCCTGACCCGGCTCAGGAATTCAGGCAAATCGAGCAACTTATTCGAACATGCAACATGGCCATTCCGGACAAACAAAGCTCGACCCGAAATCCATTGGTTTTTCTGGATTCCCGTTGAAGTTTATCCCCACGAAAAGGGGAACGGTAAAACATGATGGTGCCAACTTGTTTACAAAGTGGAATTAATAAACCCAATGAAGCCAAGAAAATCACTCAATTCGATAATTTTTCTTTTATTCCTTCAGTTATTGCTTTTGAATACATCCTGCAGCGAATCCCCGGAAAAAACTTTTCAGCGCCTTGAGATAACAGGAAATGAATACTTCAATGCCCATAATTACCAAAAGGCACTGGAGGCGTGGAACAAAATGGTTCCCATCAATCCAAATACACCGGGGCTTTATCAGAAAATAGGCGACTGCTATTATTTATTGGGTGATTACAGCAATGCATTCCAGGCATATAATGAAGTATTCCGCTTACAGCCGGAAAACTGGGTAGCCAGGCTTAACATTGCCAAAATCCAACTCACCCTGATGGACATAAACTCCGCTGAAGAAAGCTGGGATGCTATCAAAATCCACATCAACACCCCTGAGACTCTCGTTTTCCACGGGGATCTCCTGTCAATAAAAAATCTCCGTCCCGCGGCTGAACAAGAATACAGGAAAGCATTGACAACACAACCCACCAACCAGACGGCCCTGATCCGATTATCTCTTTGCCTTTTAGGACAGGGCAAAACAGTTGAGGCAGCAAAAACATTTGAAACATTAGCCGCATCCAATCCCCAGTCCGCCGACATCCTGCTGCAGATGAGCAATTACTTGTCACTGCAAGGAAATCAACAACAAGCCGAACTTCTGCTCCAAAAAGCAATAGACCTCGCCCCTGAAAACCTCTCTCTCCGCCTCAAACTCGTCAATTTTTTCATCGAATCTGAAAAATACGACCAGGCGGCAACGGCCCTGCAAAATTTCCTGCAAATATCACCAGATAACCGTTACGCCAAAAAAATGCTGCTTGATGTCATGTTGCTCAGCAACCGAGATGCTGAAGCCGAAGAAATACTCGACAATTTGTCAGAAGCTGAAGGAAAAGATGTTGAATTTAACTTTCTGAAAGGCAAATTCTTTCTCAAAACATTGGAATACTACGCCGCACTCTCGCAATTTCAAATGGTACTTGAAAAGGAACCGGATTTTCCATTGGCGTATTACTTCCAGGCCATCTCTTATTTTGCCAGCGGACAAAGCAATTTAGGAGAAAAAAGTCTTATAAAATGCCTTACACTCAACCCAAATTTCACAGAAGCGGAACTAATGCTTGCCGACCTTTATTTCAAAACCAACAATTATAATTTCGCACTGGAACATGCTGAGAGAATCACAAACAGGGAACCAGGGAACTTCCGCGCCCATCTTATTATTGGCAATATATATTTAGCTAAAAACAACTACAAAAAGGCGATGCTCAGTTACCGGGTCGCTCAACAGCTCTATCCGGAACTTGCCGCACCTATTTATTACACTGCTGTCAGCTTTTCCCTTGCAGGAAACACGGAGGAATCTCTGCTCCTCTACCAGGCCCTCCTCAAGGAAAACCCACAACTGATTGATGCCGCATTGCAATACTCCCGTATTCTAGCAACCAGCGGGAAAAGCAAGGATGCCATCAATTTTCTGCAAAATGCCATCAGTAATGAGCCAGAAAATCCATACCTGCACCATATACTTGGGGAGACATATCTTGCCGCAGGTAACAAAAAAGAAGCAGCCAATTCTTTCCGGAAGGCTTTGTCCAAAAAACCGGACTTAAAATCCGCTTATCTGCAGCTTTTTTCACTTTACAGCCAAGAAGAAGCCAAACTGGAAGAGCTTCTGCAAACTGCAATCTCACATATCAACAATTTCCAGGAAGCCCAAGTGAAGCTCGCAAGACTTTACTGCCAAAATGGACAAACAGATAAGGCCATCGCCCTGCTTGAGGAAGCGGTATCAGCTTATCCAAAATCACCTGCGCTGACCAACAACCTGGCTTGGCTCTATCTTAAATTCCAGCAGCAAGATATTGATGAAGCCATGCGGCTTGCTCAGACAGCATATGAAGTTTTGCCGGACAACCCGGCAACAGCAGATACACTTGGTTGGATTTATTATATAAAGAAAATGCCAACCCGGGCTTCCTGGCTTCTCGAACAAGCCCATGATCTCGCCCCGAACAACCCCTTGATCACCTTTCACCTCGGCTTGACCCAGAACGCCCTGGGGAAAAACACGGAAGCCAGGACCAATATTAAAAAAGCTTTACAACTCGGCTTACCCGAAGAAGAAGCCCTTGATGCGGAAGAAGCCCTCAAAAAGCTTGCAGCTCTCTAACGGCTGTTATATAGTAGTTTCGCCTCATGATCCAACTGACTTTGAACAGATGTTAAGCTGTCATACCATAAAAAAATTTAACCAATACTAATAAAAAAATATTTGGCGCCCCCCCCTTACCCAAATCATCACACAGTCAGCAATTTAATAAAATTTCAACAAAAATAAATAGTTATTAAAACAGAGCACTCTATTCGCGGCGTGGTACGCCTTTCGCAATACTTCCAGGCCAAAGACTTTCGCGAAAACAACCAAGAAATATATTTTATCCACCTTCACCCGTCAGGCGTAAAACATGAAAAATATTTTTTTTGCTCAATTACTTGTTACACAACTTCTTCTTGCCATAGTAGTCCCGACCATAGCCTCAGGTGCTACAAAATCTGTCACCATAGACTGGACCATGGCGGACCTAAGCTATATCACCGGCTATAAGATGTATTATTCATACAGCAGCGATATGTCTTCAAAAGTGCTGGCTTGCTCGACCAACGATATAGCTGCCACATCATTGACATGCGCCGATATCAGCATAGCCAGCACCCCTATTTATTTTGTTGTTGCGGCAGTAACAGCAGAAGGAGAGCTGACTTCGAACAGCAAATCTTATGCTGCGCCCGTCGCTGTGGTTCAGAATTTCTCGCTTCTTCCTCCTAGTACCATGTAACATTTAATTTCTCGTAAACATTATCATATACTTTACTTCCGGAGTTGGCGTAACTCATCATCCGGCAAAATCTGTATCTGCGGACAACATCGGCAACCAACTCCTGGCATTGCCACAAGTCCGCTTGTCGTGGGCTTTCTTGATTCCCTGAATTCCGATGGCAGTATTTGCCGACGCTCGCAGAACAAAATTAAGTGACAAAAAAGTTGCGCCTTCACTCCAGCCGCGAGTCAGCAACTTGAACCCTTTGACTCATCTTCTCAAGTTGTGATCAAATTCTGGCCCTGGAAAACCAGCAGGAAAATCGCATCAAAGAATTGCCAGAGGAGACACCCCCTTTTTAGTTTCTTTAATACCACACCGGTTCATGAGTGCGCCTACAGAGAAGTTGCCAAAGAACGTTTTTATGCACTTTGCAGGCGTTGCTTCTTGCTGTATTTCAAGTTGATTGGTAGAATAAAATTATGCTCTCCCTTCTTGATATTATTTATCTTTTCGCAAAAAGCCAATATATCAGGAAGCGAAGAGTATTTCATTTTAATTGTTAAATATTTTCGACAAGTTATCATTTAAGATTTGCTCTTAATCGGCAACTCCGCAAGTTGAGCTGATAAATTTTGACAATGATCAACAATAGCGAGAAGTTGACAAAAAATGCTAAATGGCGTCAAGAAGAGTTGTAACTTGGCCCAGATCAGCTACTTTTCAAAACCCTTTTAATGCAATTTTCTAACGGACACTGCTGATTCAAAGTAGCAAATGACGAGGTGAATAATGACAATCATTGATATCTCCGTGCCATTGTTTGAAGGGACACCAGTTTGGCCGGGCGAGACTCCTTTCACTGCAAGTTCTCAACAAATAGGGGACGCAACAATTTCGGTTTTTTCGTTTGGCTCCCACACCGGAACTCATATTGACGCGCCGCTCCATCAACTGCCAGGAGGGCTCACGACAGAAAAGATACCTTTAGATGTCTTTATGGGGGAAGTCCTGGTGTGTCATTTTAAAGGGAATAAAACCATCGATCTTAAGGATCTCCGGGAGCGTGACTTAAATGGAGTCGAAAGGATCCTCTTTCGGACAGACAACTCTGACCTATGGCAACATAGTGTCTTTAGCTCTCACTACACATCGCTTTCCCTCAGTGCCGCCGAGTACCTTGTTGACTTGGGTGTCAAACTTGTCGGAATTGACTATCTGTCGATTGAGGCCTTCGGCAGCAAAGGGAATCCTGTGCACAAGGCCCTTCTTGGCCGGGGAGTAACAATTCTGGAGGGCTTAAATTTAGCTTCAGTTAAAGAGGGGCATTACACGCTGGTCGCCCTGCCCCTCTCTATTCCCGGTGCCGATGGCTCACCAGTGCGAGCTGTGTTGATCAGCTGAGTGTGGAGGGAAAGCCAGTGATTAGAAATGCTATGAGACAGCGGCGAGTGATCGGCTCAATCCGTCACAAATTCGGCGAACATCCGGCGGATAAAATCTCTCATTCATGAGCCCGCATCCCGAAACAGTTCTGGCCATCGACATCGGTACAAGTGGCGCCAGGGCGGCCTTGATTACGAGTAACGGATTGGCAATCAGCAGCGCCCAGATGCACTACGGTTTTCAGCAGGACAACCTGACCGGAGCCGCCGAAATGGACGCTGAGCTTGTGCTAAGTGGGGTTCTTGAGGTAATCAATCGCTGCACAGCAGGTCAGCGTACATCCGTGCGTTGTGTCACAGTAGCCGCAGCCATGCACAGTCTTGTCCTCCTCGACGAACGAGGCCGGCCCCTGACGCCGCTCTCCATCTGGATGGACACGAGGGCGACAACCCAGTGCGAGCAGTATCGAGAGATGTATGAACATGAGCATTGGCACCAAAAGACGGGGTGCATTCTCTCCCCCTCGATTCCCCTTGCGAGGCTCCTGTGGTATCGGGAGAAGGAGCCCGAACTTTTTAGAAGATTTTCTAAAGCGGTTTCAATCAAATCATATACGCTCATGCAGCTTGCGGGTGCCTGCGTCGAAGACCACTCTGTAGCCGCAGGTTCCGGACTTCTCAATGTCCAGTTACGGAAATGGGCTTCGGAGGTTCTCGACTACATCGATCTTGATCCTATTCGCCTGCCTGCACTCGCTGACACCCAGGATGTTGTTTACCATGGGCAGCCCAAAGGGGTGAGGATGGAAGGGGTCGCCAACGACACCGTGTGGCTTGCCGGAGGTGCGGACGGCCCACTGGCACACAGGGCCTCCACGGGGAAATCCTCAAACTCGGCAAGCCTAACGATTGGGACAAGCTCTGCGGCCCGCCGTTCGGCCGTGGATTCTATGCGCAAAAGGGACAAGGCTGTGTGGTGCTATCCTCTCGACAGCCACCGGTATGTTGTTGGCCAAGCGAGCAACAACGGAGGAACAGTGATCGACTGGTGCATGCGAACCCTCTTTCCTGCCTCCACCCTGCTGGCCGACCTTGATGTAGCCCTTCGTGATCGCAGCTCAGACCCTGCACTCCTCTTTATACCATTCCTCCATCCAGAGAGAGACTGCCTCGTGGAACAGCGTCCAGCAGCTGGTTTTACAGGACTGCAGTCAGAGCATGTCCCTTTGGATCTTTTTCAGGCCGCGCTGGAAGGTGTTGTGTTTAACTCGATCAATATGCTGGAGCGGCTGGGTCCCCCTGACCCGAGCATTCCGCCCGTAGCCTCCGGCGGGGTCATGAGATTGGATGCTGTCCGGCGTATCCTGTCCGCAGTTATCCCGGGGATACGGCGTCTGCCGGAAGGTGTGGACGCCACCCTTATGGGCGCCGCCGGCCTCGGCTGGGAGTATCTTGGAGTGAACCAGGAGATTGTGCTCAAAGATGCAATGTCTATGGAAGATGCCGCGGGCGGCGAGGCCTATCGGCAGAAGTACAAAATCTGGAAAGAAAAGGCTGCGGCGCCGACGCGCACAGTTGAGTGATAGATGTGCTTTTCCTTGGACTCTTGTTTTTTCTTTTTTTAATAATCGTTCGACCGCAGGATTTTGTCCCGGCCTTCATGGGGGAGAGGATCGTCTTCTACGTTATGGCCGTTCTGCTCATGACCTGGTTGTTGAGCGACACGAAAAAAGAACTGTTTCGGACCCAACTTGACAAGTTTGTTGCATTTTTTTTGATTTGGTGTTGCGTCTCCACTATCAGTACTCATTGGATTGATTATATTGTTTCAACATCTCTTGAGCAATTGAAACTGTTGTTGATTTATTTTTTTACGGTTACAGTTATTAATTCAAAGTATCGCTTTAATATTGGAATTTTGATCATTCTTGGATGCATGCTTTGCGTGGCAACCATGGGAGTGCTGCAGGCCCATGGTATTGATTTGACTCGCGCAGGGATGTTGTGGGCGCCCGACAAACAGATCTGGCAGATTCGTGGGGCAGGTAACTTCGACAACCCAAACGATTTAGCATACTCGGTAGTATTGATTGTGCCCTTCGCTCTGGGAATGATGATTAAGGGACCCGGCTTAATTACCAGGTTTATCTCCTCCGGTGCTCTCGCAATGACTTTCTATTGTATTTACCTGACAAAGTCCCGCGGTGGTTTATTGGCGCTTGCAACCTGTTTGGCTTTTTGGCTATTGGCGTGGGCGCGAAGGCCGGTATGGAAGCGTGCGGCCATAGTGTTCTGTACGGTAGGGGTGATAGTCGCATTTGTTGCACAGTCAGAGGGCTACCGTGATGACAGATCTTCCATGGGTAGAGTGGAGGCTTGGAGCGCGGGCAGCAAGATGCTACGGGACCATCCTCTCCTCGGAGTAGGAAAAGGTCAGTTCAGGGAATACTATAAACGAGATTCTCACAATTCGTATGTGAGGGCCGGCGCCGAGACCGGACTTGTGGGCCTCTATGCATTTGTAGGAATACTCTTCACGCTTTTTCACTTTCTGAAGCGACCTGAATATACCTCTTCTACAGGGGAGATGAGAGTCTATCATTCCGGCTTTGTCGGTTTTTTTTCATCCTACGCGGTGGGGTCGATATTTTCGACGAGGACGTATGATATCGTGTTTTTGGTCATGGCGGCCTTACTGGGGGCCTCGATTCGACTGGATTTCCCTGAATCTGAACGGAGTCGGGGCAAACTCTGGAACAGAGACGTACTTATTGCTACAGTTATCGTTGTTGTGAGCTGGAAAGTTTTTCTAAGCCAAGTATGGTAAGCAAGGATGAACGGAAAGTGACAAGTCGAGCAAATGTGTCCGTTGGACAAACGACATCTCCGGCAATAGATGGAATTGGTGAGGTGTCCCATGGTGGTGTCGGCAGTACGGGGTTGGTCTCTGTGATCATTCCGGTATACAATTGCGCTCGATACCTTACCCAGGCGATGGAGAGCATCCGCGCCCAAACATACCCTCCTGTAGAAATAATTGTTATTGACGACGGGTCAACAGACGACACACCGAACTTAATCAAAAAACTTGGCGATGACATTATTTACATCCGGCAGTCCAATGGCGGTCCTGCCAAGGCCAGGAATAAGGGTATCAACGCGGCAACAGGAGAATTTATCGCCTTCCTCGATGCTGATGATGTGTGGCTGCCAAGTAAACTGAAGAAGCAGATCGACTACCTCGTAACACACCGAGAGACTGGACTCGTTTATTCACTCACGTCGAATTTCATTGACGGTCAAAAGGCTGTGATGGAAGACTTTCCGCAAAATGCTCGATCCGGGCGTATCTTCGATGAGTTGCTAAGTGATACGATTATAACACTTTCTTCAGTTGTTGTGCGAACCGAGATTGCGCGAATTGTTGGCGGCTTTGATGAGTCATTGCTAACTGCAGAGGATACGAACTTCTATTTGAAAATTGCGTATGCTCATCATATAGGAGTTGTCCCTGAAACCCTCCTGCTCCGCAGGATGCATACGTCAAATCTTTCCTTTCGGGTGGATGTTCCCATCGGGACGCTCGACAATCTGGACCGCATAGCAGAAAGATACCCGGAAGTTCACCCGACGCGGTATCTGCCGATGCGTAATGCCTACAAGATTCGGGGAGAAACGCTTATCAAGGATTATTTTCACAAAGGCGAGTATGGAAAAGCCCGCAAAATATATTCCAAGCTAAGAAGTCTTGGCATAGTGAACTCGACCATTCTTTTATATGGCTTAATTGCCCGGTTGCCCCCCTCTGCCATTTCAATACTGAGAGCGATTTGGAGGCGGAGAAGGCGCATCCCTTCCCACGTTGTTGACCAAGCATCCGTTGGAAAATGAGCGCTTTGCAGAATCGTGACCAACTTCTTTTTCTGATCTATGATTTAGAACCGGGTGGCCCGGAGCTACGACTGCTCGATTTCGCTCGACATTTTCCAGACAATGCCGTGATGCACATATGCGTGTTGTCGAACAACCTTCGGCTCTTGCCAAAATTCCAAGAAACCAAGGCAGTCATTCAGGTGCTTCCGGTCAAGAAGGCATATCTTGAACCTATGAAAGCATTTCGCCTGGCAACTATCGTGAGAAAAAACGGAATTGCTCTTATTAATGTTTTTGACCTAAAGGGACTTATGGTGGCGGTGATTGCAAAAATTTTGTTTGGGTGCCGGGCCAAAATTGTCTTTAATGCAGTCGATCTGATGCATAATTATTCCAAACGCAACAAATTAGTAATGCAAATGCTTTCTCGGTTTGCTGCCGGATTCGTGTATAATTCAAAGCAAGTGAAGAATATTTTCAGTCCGTATATCCCCAACAACAGCAAATCTCAAGTTATATACAATGGACTCGACAGGAACGTATTTTCTTGCTTCAGGTACAAAAAACTCGCATTAAGGCGGCAGTATAAAATAGATACAGGCTCATTTGTTATTGGAACCGTGGCAAATTTTAGAGTAGAAAAAAACTATCCGTTTTTAATCAACGCCTTTAAAGATTTTGTGCAAACCGATCAATCGGCGAAACTCCTTTGCGTCGGCGGCGGACCGCTGCTCCAGGAGATACAAGAGTTGGTTATTCTTGCTGGTCTGGAAAAACACGTAATATTTACAGGATATGTCGATGACGTAGCTTCATTTATTGCCATGATGGATGTTTTTGTCCTTTGTTCGCGGGCGGAGGGGCTGCCGAACACGCTTCTACAGGCAATGAGCATGGAGGTTCCTGTAGTCTGTTCGGCAGTTGGGGGTTGTTTGGAGGTCGTGAGCCACAACCAAAATGGGCTGCTCTTTGACTGTGACGACAAGGCTGGTTTCAGCGAAGCAATTCATGCCTTGGCAATTGACCAAAGATTGAGAACTCGCTTGTCCGGCAACGCCAAGAAGACCATTGAGGAACACTTTACGATGGGACATATGATTCAATCTTATTTGGAATTTTACCGTTCCGTATAGTTTTTTCTGTTTTTTTTGCACATATTCTGCCAATAAAACATTGCAATTTGCGGTGGCGATTTTTTTTTGCGGCCAAAACAGTTGATTGATTTTGTGTTACGATAGGGAGGGGATTTTGAAATCAGTATGGATTGCAGCGGCTGCAGGGGGCATGCTTGGATTGGCGGGGATCGTATCGGTGGTCGTCCAAAAGCAGATGCAGTTCTGGCTTCCTTCAGATTTGCTTCGTGGGCTTCAGCGGATCACCCGGAAACGGGAGGAAGGCCCTGTACACGTTATATTTGCCTTCGTCGATCATTTCGAACCCGGGAACGGCGGTGCCCCACCTGCGCAGCAGAGGAAAAGAGTTAACAGGTGGGTTAAGGGCTATCCGCTGCTTGCCCGCAAACACTTGGATGCAGATGGCGTCCATCCGCAGCATACTTTTTTTTTCCCCCCGCATTATGACACTGATGACCATTTGGAAAAATTGGTCCGATTATGCGGTGAGGGATTTAGTGAAATAGAGATGCACCTTCACCATGATCGCCAGCCACCATGGCCTGATGATGAGAATTCTCTCAGACAAAAAATTCTAGACTGCATTGAATCGTTTTCACGATTTGGTGTTTTCTGTCTCCCTGATGGAAAGCGCCGTTTTGCCTTCATCCACGGCGATTGGGCGTTGGCCAACTCCCTGGGAGGAAGCGAGCACTGCGGAGTAAATGATGAGATTACCATATTGGAGCAATGTGGCTGTTTTGCAGACTTCACGTTCCCGGTGTCAAACGAGGCCCAACCTCGGCTCTGTAATCGACTTTTTTATGGCCAAAGCACACCGAAGTTCCCGAAGGGTTATAACAGATTTTGCCACGAGATTTCAGTCGGCAACACATGCAGGGAAGGCTTGATATTCGTACAGGGTCCGATTGGCGTCCGATGGCGGTCGAGAACTCATTGCTTGAAGCCAAGCATCGAACAATCCAATCTCAGCGAGAGGGATAAACCAACACCAGGGAGGATAGATTACTGGCTTCGAAAGGCTATTCATATCCCTGGAAGACCTAACTGGATTTTCATCAAAATCCATACACATGGAGTATATGAATTCGACTGGCCCACTCTCCTTGGAAAACCCTGTGATGATATGTTTCATTATCTGGGGAAAAAATACAACGACGGTAAGGAATATGTTCTTCATTATGTGTCGGCTCGCGAGATGTATAACATCATCCGGGCTGCCGAAGACGGTAAGGCAGGGAATCCGAACAGTTACAGAGACTATGAAATACCTCGCTACGTATACTTGCCAACTCGCTGACACCCCCTATGTTTTCTTACTGATTTGTATGGAGATCTAATAGAATGTGTGGAATTTGTGGAGTGTTTTTCTACTCGGGGGAGCGGCGAGTAGAACCGCAGATGATCCGGGACATGATGGATCGGATGTCTGTTAGAGGCCCCGATGGCGAAGGCCTTTTTGTCAGCGGTCCCTGCGGCATCGGACACCGAAGGCTGAGCATTATCGATGTTGCAGGTGGGGCGCAGCCCATTGTCAAGGGGTCGCCTGGATCTCGCATTGCGATAGTGTTCAATGGGGAAATATACAATTATCGTTTACTGATGACTGAACTCAAATCGTTGGGCCATACCTTCCGCACGAACTCGGATACAGAGGTGATCCTCGTCGCCTATGAGCAATGGGGGCCAGAGTGTGTTGACAAGTTACAGGGCATGTTCGGATTCGCAATCTGGGAAGAGAAGCGGGAGCGTCTTTTCCTGGCGCGTGACCGCCTTGGGATCAAGCCCCTTTACTATTGCGCTGGGAATGGTTTTATTGCCTTTGCGTCCCAGGTAACCTCCATTCTGGCAACTGGCCTTGGCCAACCAGATGTGGAGCTACGGGCATTGGATGCGTTTTTCACCGTCGGCTATGTCCCAGCGCCACTTACAATGTTCCGTGATATTTTAAAACTACAACCTGGCCACGCCTTAGTTGTCGAGTCCAAACGGGGGATAGGAAGGGAGAGGCAGTACTGGGATTTGCGTTTTGATAGGCAAATAAAGATTTCCGACCTTACGGCGAGGGAGGAGTTGGGGGGGCTCCTTAAGGATGTAGTATCCAGCCATCTCATGAGCGAAGTTCCGTTGGGCGTATTTCTTAGTGGTGGCCTGGACTCCAGCGTCATTACCGCCTTGGCCTGTTTGACGTCGTCAAAGAAGGTGGCGACTTTTTCTGTGGGATATGAGGACGATCCAGCATCCAACGAACTCCCGTTTGCGCGGCAAGTTGCAACGCACTTGGGCACGGACCACCACGAGTTCATTCTCCGTGATACGGATTTTATCGAAAGTATTCCCCTTATGGTTGAAAAAATGGAGGAACCTGTCGTTGAAACGGCGGCAATACCCCTCTACCATATTTCTCGGCTTGCAAAAGAACATGCCACGGTATTATTGTCCGGAGAAGGAAGTGATGAAATTTTCGCGGGGTATGGGATTTACCAGACCATGCTGAAACTCGATAAAGCTGCTGCCTGGCGTTTGGGTTCCCGCTTAATTCCCCGGCGCTGGATTCATAATGAACGATTTTTGAAATACCTGGATTGGGCTGAGTGCGGGGTGGAAAAAAGATATCGCGGTGTATCTTCGGACGTTACTCCAAACATTAAGGCTCGTCTCTATACAGATAATTTCAATGAGTATTGGGTTAACAACGATTATCTGGGCGAGATTTTTGAAGGGTATTTTGCTAAAGTAGCAGGATTGGATCTCCTCTCAAAGCTTCTTTATGTTGACACGAAGACATGGTTGGTCGACGACCTTCTTCTGAAGGCGGATAAAATGACCATGGCCACATCCGTTGAGTTACGGGTGCCTTTCTTAGACCATACAGTGGTCGAGTATGCCGCGACATTGCCCTCTGCCATGAAACTGCATGATGGTGAAGGAAAATTGATTTTGAAAAAAACGACGGAATCACTGCTTCCAAAAAACATCATTTACAGGAAAAAGAAAGGTTTCCCTGTCCCCACGAAACGTTGGTTTGGGGCAGGATTGGTACCCCGCTGTCGTGAACAGCTTGCTTCAAGCTGGCTTTACGATCAGGACATCATTAGAAAGGATTATGTGGAGAGACTGCTCAATCAACATGCGACTGGCAAGGAGGACCACAGCAGGCGCCTGTTTTCTTTTTTGGTTATGAACCAATGGCACCAGACGTTTCGGCGCTGATGGATGGAGGATCTCACGGAATGTCTGGAATGGTTTCCATTGTAATTCCTGTTTACAACCGCAAGGAAGAAATTATTCGGTGCCTGCGGTCGATAAAGGATCAGGAATACAGGCCAATAGAGATTATTGTCGTTGATGACGGCAGCAGTGATGGTACGGCAGCTGTCATCCGTTCCATGGAAGACGACGATATCAGACTGCTTCACAGCGAAACGAGGTGCGGACCTTCGTATGCCAGAAACATCGGAATCATGGCAGTTAAGGGGGAGTATGTCCTCTTTTTAGACAGTGACACTGTTCTGGAAAATCGGCAAGTAGTCAAAGCAATGGTCCGAAAACTCGAGGAAGATCCGCGTGTCGGTTCTGTGGGAGGGGAAATTCCAGTCTACCTTGGTCTTCCCGGCGAGGTCCGCGGACGGCAGCTTAATTACTTTGGAGAGAGCACCCCTTCTTCTGTCAGGGCGGATATAGGGAAAGAACCCCTGTGGAGGGAGTGCACCTATTTGGCGACATGTAACTGCATGATGCGAATTGCCGATCTGAAAACAATAGGCGGCTTCGACCCTTATTTCGTTTTCGGCGGTGAGGACACCGACGTGGGGTATGCACTCGGTAAAATCGGCCGTATGAATTTCGTAGGATCGAGAACGGGCGTGCAGCATTACCATATCAAGACCGGACGGTATGCGAATGAGACCTATCGTTATCATTCAACCAGAGTTCGTTTCAATCTAAAGCACTTTGGCGCAGCACGGAATTCGATCATTTTATTGTGGGATATTTTACGTATCGCTACGTTTTACATCCTGCTGCCTGCAAAAATTGCATACCTTTTGGCTTCTGGGCGGCAGATTGCGAGAGAAAACTGGCTCGGAGGCGCTTATATTCTTAAGGCATACGCCACGAATCTGCTGCACTATCCAGAAATCAGACGGGCGAGAAAGAGAAACTTCCTCGACGACATGGAGTTGGCGCGCTTTGTCCAACTCCGCAGGGAACAGAACATATGAGGGACTTACGATGCAAAATAATTCCGGGCAGTCAGTAAAAAGGGAAATATTCAGACGGCTGCCTTATTGGACGCAATTGCAGGTTGCCAGGGCTTACTGCCTTATAAAAAAAAGGCGGGTTCTTAGGCGTGGGGCTGTACGAACTCTCATCTTCTTCGTTACGTCACGCTGTAATCTGCGGTGTAGCCACTGTTTTCTTTGGCAAAAACTGGATGACAAGCACGACGAACTTGATTTGGATGAGATTCGAAAAGTAGCCGAAAACCTAACGGACATCTCGTCACTGTCACTCACCGGCGGGGAACCCTTCCTGCGGAATGATCTCAACGAAATTGCACGAATTTTCTGTAAGCAACGGACGGTCCGTTCCTTGGGGATTGCCACGAACGGCACCCTCGGAGATCGTGTCCTCCCTACGGTGGAAACTCTTCTGGAGGAGCACGTGGTGCCCGAGCTAAGTATCCAGGTTTCTCTGGACGGCCTGGAGACGACACATGACCTAATTCGGAGCAAATCCGGTGCGTTTCGCAAAGCTGAAGCGACCCTCTTTGCTTTGCTCAAATTGCGGCAGCGCTTCCCGACCTTGTCGGTACACGCCGCTTTGGCAGTCCAAAATGCAAATCTTGATGAACTAGAGGACTTCATTGAACGATTCCGCTCACAACGTGTTCCTCTCCGATTTAACATCGTCCGCGGAGGATCCTTTGGGGTTTTCCAACTCCCCAGACAAGCATATGGATCGTTCGACCCTCGTGACAAGGAAGAGTCGTTTCTGAGTCTAGAGGAACTAAAGAAGATCTATGAAATCCTCAAGCGAAAGAATGAGGATGGAGGTTTTCGTTTCTGGTCAGAACGTCAGGAAAGGATCTGGCAACTGTCTCTCGGCATGATCGAGCAAGGCTCAGGGGTCATGCCCTGCTATGCCTCCGCCATGGAAGGAGTTCTTTATTCTGATGGCTTGTTTGGCCATTGTGAACTTTCGAAACCCTTCGCGAATGTACGGGACTACAACTACGATCTTGGCAAGGTATGGGCAAGTGAGGAGGGCGTCCGTATGCGTCGCCTGCTCAAGCGTTGTGCATGCATTCATGGCTGCAACTTGACTACAGCATTAACCTTCGAACCGGAAACAGTTTTGGCAACACTCAGGGATCGTAGATGAGGGTAATCCTCGTTTCTAGTATTTTCCCGAATTCGTGCGAGGTAATGCGCGGCACGTTCACCCTTGAAATTGCCAAAGCTCTTGCGCGGAGATGTTCAGTGAATGTCGTTGCCCCGCTTCCTTGGGTGCCGTCGTTTGTGCGCTGGCTTTTTCCAAAAAGATATGCCCATTCAGAAGTCCCTGCTGAGGAAGAAATTGCCGGACTGAGAGTCCTGCATCCGAGATACTTGGTCATACCAAAACTGTTTGGGGCAATCCATGCTTTTTTCTTATCTTTCCCCCTTTACGGCGCCATTCAGCGACTGTTGGCAGATGGCCGTGACGACGTAGTCATCAATGCCCATTGGGTATATCCTGATGGGGTTGCGGCGGTTCTTGTTGCACGGCGTCTCGGTGTGCCAGTTGTCCTGACCGGCCTAGGTTGCGACATAAATCTGTACGCCAATATGACATGGCGACGACCCCAGATTTCCTGGGCAATCCGTTGTTCGGATAGGGTAACGGCCGTTAGCGCTGGGCTAGGGCAGTCTATGGTTGCACTTGGAGCCGCTCCTGCAAAAACTTTTGTTATCCCCAACGGGATTGATCTCAAAAAATTTTATTTAATGGAGAGGGAAAGAGCCAGGGAGCATCTTGACTTACCGCGAGGATTGCAAATTGTGTTGACTGTTGGCAGCCAAGACGTGGTAAAGGGAACACGCTACCTGATAGAGGCCATGGGATTACTCCGGAAACGGACAAGTTCCGACAAGGAACAAATATTGCTACTTATCGGTGACGGGCACCTGAGATTATCCTTGCAGAAGTTGGCCGAGGAGGTAGGGATTGCCGGCAGCACCAGGTTTCTCGGACGCCGCCCACACTCCGAGATCGCTCTATGGATGAACGCAGCCGATGTCTTTTGCCTCCCAAGCCTCAGGGAGGGACATCCGAACGTACTAATGGAGGCACTGGCTTGCGGCACACCTGTTGTGGCTTCAAGTGTCGGTGCTATACCGGAAATGATAACTCCCGAAAATGGCCGCCTCTCCCGGGTGGGCGACTCACAGGAACTCAGTGACCGGATTGAAGAAGTGCTGGCAGTCAGGTGGTCGAGGGATCGAATTCGACAATGCGTGTCAGATAAAGGATGGGAGTCATGTGCTGATCGTTACTACGATGTCATGCAGAGACTGGCAGGAAAGTGCACCTGATGAGGCGGATCGACATATTTCTCTTAGAGTTCGAGGAAGAACCAACATGAAAGCAACTGATCATTTACGAAAACTTCCTGCAGATGCTGCTGCGTTTTCCGAACAAGAGTTTGAAGGCAGATATTCAACAGTCGACCGTTTTTTTAGATTGCTGACGGTCCAGGGATTTGTTGCCGTTGGGGTTTATGGGATCGGTTGTGCCATCTACAGCCTGCCACGAGGACTCAGCCTTCCTTTGCGAGCCATACATCAAGCGCTTCAGAAATTCATAGAGATCACGACCGGCATTATGCTGCCGGTTGGAGTTGAGGCAGGTGGCGGTTTATATATCGGCCATTTTGGCGGGATCATTATAAATGGTGGTGTTCACCTAGGAACCGGATGCAAAATAAGCCACGGCATGACAATCGGAACCAAGGGTGCAGGTAGAGGTAACTCGGTTCCCCGTCTAGGCGACGAAGTATATGTAGGGACCGGGGCGGTTGTGATTGGAAATGTCTCCGTCGGTAACCGAGCAATCATTGGGGCCAACGCCGTGGTAATTCATGACGTGCCGGCTGGCTCCATTGTGGGCGGTGTACCAGCCAGGGTTATCGGGCAAAATGAGTGTTGATGCCCTAAGGGGCCAGGTCAGATTACAAAGATAAATTTTTCTACAACCCGCGGCAGGTTTGGGGCGTAGCTGTTCACTCTGAATGGAGGATCTATTATGTTTAATACACAAATCACCAAATATCTAAAAGGACTACCCATTTTCATTATGGGTATTTGCCTGTTGCTTGTCACTGCCCACAATGTTAATGCGGCAACAATATGGTGTAACCCAACAAATACTGGAACGGAAAATGGTTCAACCAAGGAAACTGGTTATAACACTTTATGGGAAGCCAGGGCTGTTATGTCCTCTGGAGATACGATAATTATTGCAGACGGCGACTGGAGTTCTGGCTACCCTGGCATGACTATCAGTAGCAGCTATCTTCCACCAGCAGGGACAAGTTACGCTTCTATGAGTACGATAAAGGCCGAGACGGATTGGGGGGTGAGAATACCAACACTTAACGATAATGGTACTGGTGTTGAATATGTGAAACTACAAGGAATTATATTTATAGGCGCCAATAACAGCGCATATAAATGGAGCCACTGTAAGTTCATTCGTTGCGGTTTTTTTGCTCCTGCTGTAACTGGTAACGCATCTACTTTTAATATAAGTTATGGTGCTTACAATTTGATGGAAGAATGTATTTCCTGGGGAGGGGGCAGGTACAAGTTTCTGGACTATCACGGCGACCACAATATATATCGTCGGTGTGTCGCCCGGCACGACTGGTATATTTCTCCTGACTGGACAGGGCAACAATCTAATTTCCGCGGATACGGAAGTACAAATTCTGTCTGGCAGAACTGCATTTCCATAGATTCCGACCGAGAAGAGTATCAATTTGCCTCAAATGAAAATGGAGATTTCTGGGTAGGGGATCAGTCTGGTTCAGGGGGAAATATTATAGATGGGTGTGTTGCAATGAAAGGCTTGACGCAGGCCTTTTATCTGGGTGGAACTGAGGCAGGCGACACCACAGTTGAATTAAAAAACAGTGTTGCGCTGGGCCCATCGATAGATGGAATAAACGGTTTAACAGGAGCTATCACCATTGGATTAGTAATAGCTAACGTACATAACGTGGCGGCTTATCATTTTAATACCGGATTTCAACACTTTTTGAGGCACAATAAGACTGGTGGATCAATAGTGTTTAGCGATTCTATTGCGAGAGATATTGGCCCGCTTGTTGGAGGAAGTATTACCGCATTTCACAATTATTACTACAATCAAACAACTGGTGATTATGGCATTAATTCCGTAAATGCCGATCCTCTTCTCAATGGTCTTTTATATCCTGTGCGGGTTGAATCTGGCTCAATCCTTTCAACCGCCGGTTCTACTGGTGGGACAGTTGGTCCTACAATCCTCTATAAAATAGGTAATGCTGGAATGAGTATGGATGAGTCTGGTTGGAACACTGTGACAGAAAATCCTTTATGGCCTTTTCCAAATGAAGCCACCATACGCTCTTTGATGAGGACTACTGTTGATGGGGTAGAGGGCATTTATGGATATACTGTTAATGGTCAAACGCTTTCAAACTATATCTGGGGATATTTCGGCAACACGGTCCCACCATTCAATGTGAGAGCTACTTCGCCCAATGCTGGATCGCTCATTATCCAGTGGGATCCTCCAGCCGATATTGCAAGACCGACCATCACAGGGTACAAGATTTACGATGTCAAAAATGGAAAACGGGTAGAAATAGCTAGTGTGACAGGCAACAATACCTTCCAGGCAACTATCAATGGACTTACAATTGACCAGCATTACGAACTTGCCATGACTGCCATAGATAGTACCAAAGGGGAGAGCGGGATTTCGTATGTAAGAAATGTAAGCTGGCCCGTGATCGGCGACCCTCATTAAATTAACAGGGCAGTTGATGGTTTTTTTATTAATCTCCCTGCGTAATAAAATTTTTCCAAAGAGCTATGATGAATTATGATTGCCAGTCACTAAACTCCATTATCCAAACGTAGGTGGGATTTGAAGAAAACGAACCTTAACGTTGTGCAACTTGTCGTTGAAAGAGCTGTGTGTGTAGGATGTGGGATGTGCGCCGGGTTGTGCCCAGCCGGCGCGCTTTCCATGGAATTCAACGCTTGTGGCGAGTATGTCCCAGTAGAAAATGAGGGGTGCATTCCGGGTTGCAAAATCTGCCAACGCTGCTGTCCTGCTCTAGGTGACAATGCTAATGAGGATATGCTGGCAAAAAATCTTTTTGCTTCGCTGCCAGGAGTACATTTTAACAAAACTCTAGGGTATCACACTTCACATTTTGTTGGCAGTGCTGCCGATGAGGAAGAGAGGCTGATGTCGGCTTCCGGCGGTTTAGGTTTCTGGCTGCTAAGGCAGTTTCTGCAATCAGGCATGGCAGACAGCATTATCTGTGCGGGGCGAGGTCACGACCAGGAAAAACTCTTTCATTACACTATTTTCAATGATCTATCTTCCGACACGTTGGTGCGAGGGTCCGTTTACTATCCAATGGAATGCTCTGCCGTGATAAGGGCCGTCTTGGAAAAACCTGGCAGGTACATTATTGTTTGTCTTCCTTGTGTTGCAAAGGCCATAAGGCTTGCCCAGAAAGTGAAACCAGTATTGAGAGACCGAATCATTGCAGTAGTTGGTTTAGTCTGCGGCCAACAGAAAAGCAAGGCTTATACCAATTATCTCGCTTCCCTTGCCGGCACAGATGATCGGATTGAAGGGGTCCGTTACCGTGGGAAAGACTCCGCTCATCCTGCAAACAACTTTTTTTTCGGGCTCAAAGATTCGTCTGGTACTGAACGGCGCGTTTATTGGAGGGAAGGCGCGTCATTGGCATGGAACAATCACTGGTTTACCTTGCCAGCTTGTAATTACTGTGATGATGTTTTCGCTGAGACGGCTGATGCTGTGCTTATGGATGCTTGGTTGCCGAACTATGATAAGGACTATAGGGGAACATCCTTATTATTATCGAGATGTTCCGCTATCGACACTATGCTCCTGGAAGGCTGTACGAGAAAAGAACTGGTTCTCGCTCCAATTCCAATCGCAGACATAGTAAATGCTCAGGATGGAGTAATCAAAAAAAAGACCTCTGATCTTTCCTACAGACTCTATAAAAGACAATGCAGAGAAGGATGGTCCCCCAACAAAAGAATTTCCCCATCAAAAAAAATTAGCTTTTTCCGCAGGAAGGAAATCGATCTTCTTGATAAAATGCAAGAAAAAAGCAGATTGCTTGCGTCCAGTTGTAATAAAAAACCATTTGTCGTTGATGCGGTGCAGCGAGAAATGCAGCCACTGCTTCAGAGGCTGCATGTATATCGCCGTTTCTCCAGACTGGAAAATCTTGCCTATCGTATTCTGCGAAAACTTTTTCGCAGGGTAGAAAAAAGAGATAATTCGACCTGAAGAAGTTGAATGCGTAAATTCAGTGACTTATTAATCGTGACTGACCAAAATGGAGATCTGAGTTGAACATTATAATACAGGGAGCTTCCCCCCTTTACAATGAAGGTGCTGTGGCCATGCTAATCAGCACCGCGGAAATCGTTAAGGAAGTGTTCCCGGGAGCAAAGCTCTTTGTCCCGGTTTCGGGAGAGTTGTTGGCCGAAAGCGAGCAGGCGATTCAGAAAGGTGGCTGGCCTCTGCAACTGTTCATTAAAGAAGATTATGGTCGTCGTCGGATATTGGCAGGATTTGCCCTTGCTGCTCTTATCGGCACAAGAATGCTGGGCAAGATCTTCAATGGCCCCTTTGCAGATATTTACAGAACTGCTCATCTTATTATTGATATTAGTGGCGACACCTTGTCCGACGGTTATGGGAAAATCAACTGTAGAGGTGAATTATTCGGTCTTCTTTTTGCTGCGAGCTTCGGGAAGAAGCTTGTGGTATTTCCACAATCGATCGGCCCGTTCCAGTACCGGACTAATAGACTCTTGGCTCAGGTAATTTTCGCTAAGGCCGCTCTGGTCATTCCTAGAGAAAATATCACCGCGGCACTCTTAAAAAAGCTCGGGGTCAAGACCTTATCTGAAAAGGTCATCAACGATGTTGCCTTTTGGTTACGGCCTCTACCAGAAACACAACTTTTAGCTATTCTCGAAAATGAAGGAATTTTGAATCTGGGTAAGACGCTAGGCATATCGGTGAGTCAATCATTTGTGCGTTTCAGGGAAACAGGCAATGCAATCTCACAAGAAACTTATATAAAAAGTATTATAGACCTTGTAGACTTCGCAGTTGATGCTTTTGGGCTGGATGTCATTTTGATTCCCCATGTGACAGGGCCGAGTAAAAAATATCATGATGATAGGCTCGCGTGTCTGTATGTCTGGGAACACGTAAAAACAAATAAAAAGGTCCATCACCTTTCTAAGGCTTACAAGGCGCATGAACTGAAAGGGATAATAAGCAGATGTAATTATTTCGTGGGGGCGCGAATGCATGCCAACATTGCCGCGTTGTCCTCTGGCGTTCCTACAATAGCAATGTCTTACAGTCATAAAACCGAAGGAGTGATGTCATTATTAGGCTTGCAGGAATGGGTCTATCAAAATTTTGATGAGAGCTTGAACGATCGCTTGGCCGCTCTGATTCAAAATGAGGTTCCTATAAAGGAAAAATTACGTTGCACCCTTGCTAAATTTGTCGAAAACCGTGTGCTGCTTAAGCACATGCTCCAAACCATTGCTGACAAATAACAATGAACATATTTCTAACGATAGATGTTGAGACATACACAGGAAATTTTCACCGTGACATATTAGGGTATGGCAATGGTCTCCCTTTTATTCTAGAAACTTGCAGACGTTATGATGCAAAGGCGACATTTTTCGTCGAAGCTCTAGCTGCTACCAGATGGGGGATCGCACCATTACAAAAAATATGTTCATTGATAATTGATGAAGGTCACGATATCCAGCTTCATCTTCATCCAAAAGTTGCAGAGATAAAAGGTGTGCTCAATGAAAATGATAAAATACTTTCCTATAATAAAAATACACAGAAACATTTTATTGAAGTCGGATTAGAAATTTTAGCAAACTGTGGAGTAAAATCCATCAAGGCTTTTCGCGCTGGAGATCTCGCAGCCAATGAAGATACTTTATTAGCGATGGAAGAATGTGGGCTTTTCCTCTCATCTAACAGGGATCTTGACCAAAAAAGCTCGATCCATTCTCAAATTAACCACCTTTTCCCCGTCGTTAATGAACTGTCCCGAAGAGCAAACATTTTGGACCTGCCAGTTACTATTTTCAAAAGTTGCATTTCATTTCTTGATGGCAAATATCGACATTTTGAAATTTGCGCTTTGGGTTTAGAAGAAATGAAAGCAGGGTTGTCAGCGATGCAGAATGTTAGCTATGAAAATGCAACAATTCTTACGCATCCTGGAGAATTTTTCGGGAAATCAAGGAAAGGCACGCTGATTAAAAATGGCATTAATTGTCAAAGGCTGGATGGATTGTTGAAATTTATTAGTGAAAATATGAATATGAATTTTATGACTGTTTCAGAGATACTTGCCACAGCAGAGCCCAATACAAAATTATTTCCAATTATCCAATTGACCAAACCTGCGTCAGTGAAAAGACTTGCAGAACAAATATTGAAGCGCCATCTGATTTAATTCTATAAATCTTTGTGACTCTGCAATAATACTCAGGTAACTTTTTTTAATTGACTAAGTATATTGGCGTCATCAAATATCAATCGCACCGATTGCTCACACACAATAGTCCAAAAAAAGGTTAATCCTATAAATAAAATGAAAATTATTAATAAAATAATCCTGTTTGGGCAATTTGGGCCAGCATTCCTTGCTTTTGCAAGAATTTGTACAGCGAAAGGAATTGCACCTTATCTTCTTGAGGTTACTGACAAAAAAACAAACTGTAGACGATATAGTTCTTGTTTGGCCGGTGGGGCTTCTATTCATCCTAAATACATTGGCTGCCAAGAAGGTATCGACAGCATCAATAATTACATTGAGCATATTGAGGCTCAAGCACTAATAGCGCAGGACGATATCATCATATTATGGTTGGGGAAAAATTTGCTACGTTTGCCTGCTCATTGTAAATTTTTAGCACCTCCTGCAGATAAGCTTGAGCCTTTATTGTCAAAGAAAACACAACTTGGTCTGGCAGAAAGAGCCGAACTCCGAGTACTGCCAACTTGGTATATCTCAAATATGGATGAAGGAAAGCTTATCCCTGAGGACTCTTACCCGATCTGCCTAAGACCTGCACAATCAGGGGCTATCTCTCCGTCGTTCAAAGCAATGGTGTGCAAAACACCTGCCCAGTTGTTTGCGTTCACAAGTAGCCTCCATTTTTTAGGCCCACCCATTATTGTTCAATCATTTAAGTTATTGCCAAACTTGGTTGTGCATGGAGTCCGTTCAGAAGACGGCTCGATATTGTCCTTAAAAACTTTTTTGGTCCCCAGAAAATTTGAGGGTTTATCTCTTACCCTTGAGCCAATAACCTTGCATGATGATTTTTTAAACCAGTGCATTATTTTTGCGAACTTAGCCAATTGTATTGGGCCGTTTCACCTTGATTTTTTATTTTCAAAAGAAAAAAAAGAAGCATACTTTCTTGAAGTCAATATACGCCTTGGTGGTACTACCGATAAAGTGTTACGGCTAAACTTCAATGAACCATCTCTAACGCTAGCTGCCTATGGTCTCACCGGGCCAAAAGAGACCACTGACATTGCTAATTCTTGTAAGCGTGTAGTAAACAAACGAGCTGTTTTAAAACATATGCTCTATTCCTTACGCAATAATGTATCAGAATTAGATTACCCCCAACTATCGAATACTAATCATTTTTTTACTTCCTTGAAAGATTTCCTGTTCACGTCCGATTCAGTTTTTGACTGGCATGATATTAAGGGAACGACCTGGTATCATTTTAAAATCTAAGTGTGAGCACATAAAACCTGGATATGAAAACATGAAAACACCCAACGATTTATCCCTGTTCTCTATGTTGATTAGCATGTATAGAGTGGTAATGCATGCGAGATATTAAAGAAAGCCTTGCTTGGGGAGCTTTGGCTCGGCTCCTTTCTTATGCTTCCAGTTGCGTCATTGTTTTGTTGCTCACACCAATCATGGTTGGCCGGCTCGGCGAGACTGGTTTCGGATTCTGGTCGTTAATTGGCAGTTTAATTGGTATTTCCACTTTTTTTGATCTAGGAATAAGTTCCTCCCTGAAACGATTTTTGCCTCTTTATGAGGTGCGGGGTGAAAAAGAAAAATATTATCAAACTGTTATAATATCATTTTCCATTTTCTGCGCCTGTAGTTTCGTGTTCCTTTTATTTGCCTTTCTTTTACGACATATTATTTTCAATAAGTTTGCGCAAGGCATTGCCCCTGAAACTTTTTTGTTTGTCTATTCCGTCGTTGCAACTGACTTCGCAATTCAGTTGCCGATGCGGGTGGTTGTTGGATTTTTGGAGTCCAAGTTGGAATACGACAGCTTGGCTTTCGTTGAGTTAGGCAAAGCAATCACCCGAGGAGCGGGCATATACGGGGTGCTTCGCTATGGCATGGGACTTGAGGCGGTTGCATCAGTCTGTTTGGGGGCGAATTTGCTTGGCCATGCCTTTTTGCTCCTCTACTTTAGGCGACGCCATTGGCATACAATCGGGAACAAACAATTTCGTGCCTTCAGCACAGAAATTTTGCCGGAACTCCTTTCCTATAGCTGGATTAACTTGCTTGGTTCATTTACAGATATTCTAAGATTCAGGATGGATGATTTTGTTATTTCACGATTCCTGGGATTAAGCCTTGTTACGCCCTACGCTATCGCCATGAAACTTGTAAACTATTTTATTGAGTTTATATCCGTAATTATGGGGCAGACAGTTCCGGTTTTCAGTAAATTTGATGCCTTGGGAAACCGAAAATCACTTTTGATTGCTTTTACCATGCTGACAAAGATATCTACCGCTCTCAGCGTATATGTCGGAGGAGTGCTGATTATATTCGGGAAACCTTTTCTCGATAGATGGTTGGGATATCCTGGTAAGGAGGCATACCCCGTACTCGTCATACTATCAGTTGCTTTTGTTTTGGCTTTAGCGCAGTACCCTATGGGAAACTTGATGAGAGGAATGTCAAGGCATGGTATACTTTTATTCTGTAATTTGATTGAAGGTGTAGCAAACCTGGTATTGTCATTGCTGCTGGTTCAACGATACGGAATATTAGGTGTTGCCATAGGGACAGCAGTTCCAATGGTTATTTCTAAGCTTCTACTGCAACCTTACCTTTTCTGTAAATTGGTTCGCTTAACAACTTTCAACTCTTATTATCGGAATATTTTTGGTCCGCCATTAATCACGTCTATTGTTCTTGTAGTTATTTGTTGGGCATTGCTGATACCGTTCCTTAAAGCAACTTATCCGGCCTTATTTCTTGGTGTAATCGCTACAACACCATATTTTATCGTTTTTTATTGGCTTGTTTTTTCGAAAGAAGAGAAAATCAATTACTTTCAACCTCTCTATGCCCAGCTATCTCACAGATTTTTCGAAAAATAAATTTATTATTCAAGATGGTAATGTAACTTCAGACAACATGACCTCGGTATATTTTGCGGTGATACTCGAATTGTAGTTCGCGAAGAGTGCCTAAAGTACTTGAAATGCCCTTGTGCCCATTGCGGGTATAAAGTACTTGAAGTTGCGGCACTTTCTCAGATAACACCTTTAACTTAAGGCACTCCAAGGAAGATTAAATGTCTCACGAGCTAAATCAATCGATTCTTCATGCTCTCGATATGTCGATTCCAGCGATTGCCGGGTACACTACGCGGGCACGCATGATTGTCGAAAACCAGAAGAGAGCAGGTTGGAATCCGGCGGTGGTCACCTCCCTCCGTCAGCCTCGCCCTGCAGCAACAGCTAATGGGGCTGCAGTTTCACATGAGGAGTACGGTGGAATTCAATATTTCCGCTCCGATGATTGGCAACTTGCTCAAGCTGTACGCGGGTGGGGGCTTCCGGTATTCCGTGAGGTTTCGGAGATGCTACCCTTTGAAACGACCATAAGACAGATTGCCCAATCCCGGTCATCAGCGATTATCCATGCCCACTCACCCATTTTGGTTGGGTATCCGGCCCAGCGGGCTGCTCGGCAGCTAGGAATTCCTTTCGTTTACGAAATTCGCGCCTTCTGGGAGGACGCAGCA
Source organism: Pseudomonadota bacterium (assembly GCA_018816555.1). Taxonomy (GTDB): domain Bacteria; phylum Desulfobacterota; class Desulfobulbia; order Desulfobulbales; family SURF-16; genus SURF-16. The sequence goes on along the minus strand of JAHIVT010000097.1, from coordinate 80,623 downwards.
GTTGATCAAAAAAAATCGGCTGCTGGGTCATTGCGTTATCGACTAACCCATCATCTCGAAACCAGCCTGGCACAAAGCGCCGATGCAGTAGTTGTGATCTGCGAGGGTTTGCGCAACGACTTGGTCGCAAGGGGCATTAAGGCTGAAAAAGTTTTTGTGGTTCCCAACGGGGTCGATACCGAGGTCTTTGCGCCCATTTCCGAAGACGAGGTGCTTCGCACTGAACTTGGTTTTTCCGGTAAAACCGTGGTGGGCTACATCGGCACATTTTTCAACTTTGAAGGCCTACGCTATCTGATCGAAGCTATGGAAAAACTACGAGAAAGGGATGATATTGTCTGCCTGATCGTGGGGTATGGCGAAGCGGACAAGGAAATCCGCCGAATGGTGGATGAACTTGGCCTTGCCCAACGTGTCCATTTTGCCGGCAAGGTGCCAAACAATAAAGTTCAATCGTACTACAGCATCGTCGACATTCTGGTATATCCCCGGATCAGTCGTCGGATTACTGAGCTGGTGACGCCTCTAAAGCCCTTGGAGGCAATGGCCATGGGTAAATCCGTGCTTGCAAGTAACGTGGGTGGCTTGCGCGAACTGATTACCGACGGGCATGATGGCATTCTTTTTAAGCCAGAGGACGCCAATGATTTAGCAGAAAAAATATGCTATCTTGTTGAGAGAGAAGATCTACGCCGGAATTTTGGCCTCCGAGCAAGAGAAAGTATGCTCGCCAAGAGGAGTTGGGGAGATATTGTTGGACGCTATCAGGAGGTTTATGACTACGCGCAGGCGGCCCGCCCATGCACATGAGCATTACCACAATCGTTCATGCGCAAATAAAAGTCTCAGTGGGGCTAGGAAGGCAAAATAGTTCAACACCAGAAGAGTTTTGCAGATTCGCATAAATGGATTGAAGATACTCAAAGGATGTTTCATTTCAGGTAGTGCCGCCATTAGGATGAAAATCCCAAAAAGAATCAAAACAATAACCGCAGGCTCGTTTCGGAGAAGCGATGCACTAAACAGAAGAATGAGAGCGAGATAGGGCACCAATAACCTGCAAATTTTATGTGAAACGAATTGGACCCACAATGGATTTTTCAAAGGATTGAACAGGGCGGGTTCAAGAGCCAACAACTGCCAGTTTCCAGCCAGCGTTCTGATTTTCCTTTTTTTTTCCTGGGAAAAATCTTTTGATACCACATCATAGGCAACCGCCGAGCTATCGAACAGAACGTGATACCCTTGCATTGCAATGTTTAATGGTATCAACACATCGTCAAGCAGGGTCTGAATCGGAATAGGCTGAAAGAGTTTTTTCCGAATCGCGTAGATTGCCCCGGTTGCCCCAGGCACGAACCCTGTCTTACTTTCCAATTTACGTAGCCACTTCTCAAAATTCCAATAGGTTCCCATTTCGCTTTGTATTGCACTACCAGGGGTCTCCTCAAAAATCAATTCCCCACTGACACACCCTACCCCATCATCGCTGAAGTTATGAACCAGCCGAGTTATAGCATCATTTGCAAAACGTTGCCGACAGTCTGTAAAGACAACAATCTCTCCACTTGCAACGGCAATTCCAGAAGATAAAGCAAAAGGTTTTCCTTTCGGTTTCTCATAGGAAACAAGTTGCAAGGAACAACGATCATTTGGTCCTTGCTGATAAAGCTGATTTTTATATTGCGCAACGAGAGTCTCGGTTGCATCCCGGGAACCATCGGAAACCACGATAATTTCAAGGTGGGCTGGGTAATTCTGCTCAAAAAGGTTGCGAAGTCGACGTTCCATATTTTTTTCTTCATTGCGAGCGGCAATTACGACGCTAACCTTTGGGTAAACCATATCTTCTTTTTTTCCTACCCTGAAAGGGCGGAACTTGGAGTAAAAAATAATTAATAATGGATACCCAAAGTAAGTATATATGATGCCTCCCAAAGCGAACCAAAATAAAAAATTCATACCACCGTTGTCTCTCTGTGATTTCCTTGTTTTCTATCTCTAAGGGGGGAGGTTCGATTAGAGGTTTGCGGCATTAACCAAAGTTTCGATAATACGTTCCCCAGCCTTGCCATCCCAAAATTTTGGAATGGTTGCCTTTTTGGTATTTCCATCAAGTATTTGGAAAACTGTTGCAAAAATTTTGCTGTAATCTGTGCCTCCCAATAGATAATTTGTTCCCTCTGTTATGGTCACCGGGCGTTCCGTGTTTTCCCGAAGGGTTACGCAAGGAACTCCGAGATAGGTGGTTTCCTCCTGAATTCCACCGGAGTCAGTAATGATGACAGTGGCGGTCTGGGTTAAGTTGAGAAAGTTTAGATAGCCAAGCGGTTCAGTGACGAGAATGTTGCTGTTGGTCTGCAACCGATCCATAAGGGAGAATTCAGTAAGTTTACTGAAAGTACGTGGATGCACAGGGAAAACAAGAAAGATTTGTTCGGCAATTTGCTCAACACACTCGACAAGAGGCTCCAGGACTTCTTTCCTATCCACATTGGAAGGCCGATGCAGGGTAACGAGTCCATAACGCATCGGAATTTCAAGCCGTTTTTTGATGTCCGATTGCTTGGCCTTTTCAAGATGTTGGATAAGGGTATCGATCATAACATTGCCGGCAAAATGAATTTTATTTTCGTCGACGCCTTCACGGAGCAAATTATCGACACCACTTTGTTCGGTAACGAAAAGAAGGTCGCTCAAAGCATCGGTGAGAATGCGGTTGATCTCTTCGGGCATATCTCGGTCAAAGGAACGTAACCCCGCTTCCACATGCACGAGAATCGGCCTCTTTCTCCCTCTGGCGAGGGGATATTCTATCTTGGAGGCCACAAGGGTGCAGGCGATAGTAGAATTTACGTCACCAACAACCAAAAGGACATCCGGTTGTTCAGCGAGGAGTACCGGTTCAAATCGCTTCATGATTTCCGCTAGCTGTTGGGCATGCGTGCCGGAACCTACTTCTAAATTAATATCAGGTTTTGGGATACTCAGCTCTTCAAAAAAACTTTTAGACATCTTCTCATCATAGTGCTGACCTGTATGTACGATGATATGGTGAATGAGCGGCAATATGCCGCTTTCATTATGCTTCGTCACAGCCTTTGCTATGGCGGCAAGTTTCATGAAATTGGGTCGAGCCCCGGCTATGGACATAAGTTTCATGGTGAGTTGGAATCCTCTTTAAATTAATCTTGATGAGCGGTTAGGTCGCTTGTTGCACCGTCTGCGGCCATTTTTTATGCCGACAACGATCAATAGCCTGCAAACCAGCAAAACTTTAGCCGAAAAAATCAACCATACGGTCAAAAGCAGACAGCAAAAAAGTGGCCCTTACCCCTCGTTTTCTCAGGATATCAAGGATTGAGGCTGTATTCCTTTCAACTCTGCACTCCATAGAAGACCATGCTGCAGAAGTGATAATATCCACAAAAGCCGCGACCTGGAAATAATGCTCCACATCTATGGTAAGGTAGTTTGTCAGTCGATGGCTGATGGGTCATGGGTGGGACACAGATTTGTCTGGTTTCTTATGCTGAGGGTTTTGTGGTGGACATTATAGCAGGTGTCATAGCAATAGCGCCCCTTGAACAAAAAATCATTTTCATAAAAGATTCGTTTCCGTAGCCGTATGGTTGTTCTATCACAACAGAGGGAATAAGCATCTCCCGTAAAAACGGATTGTCCGGCATCACCGTGCGGCAAGCAAAAGGGAAGTCACGGAGGAACTCCATGCTCTTACCGATAGCCTCGCGAGCTCGCCGGGCAGCTTGCAGATCATGATCCAAAAGAAAGTTGTATAATCGCTGCAAATCTTCTTTAGCGGTTTTGGTATAGCGAACACGATAGCTCATTTGCCTTGAGCATGGGACAGCATGTCGTTAAGTTCGCGCAGGACATCCTCGGTATCGAAGTATTCACCAATTCGCCGAGCTTCATCACGCGAGGCCAGACCGCGGCAGATAAACTCCTTTTGCATGCGACGTCGCTTAATATTGGCCTGTATGGATTCTACCACGAAACTCGACAGGCTCTCGCCGTTATGTAAAACGCTATCAGCGGCCTGCCGCAATTCAGACTCGACACGAATCGATGGTATGTTTGCTGTTTTCATTAAACACCTCCATGCGTTGCATTTGTAATACGTCGTACAGGGCTTTAATTGATAAAACAAGAAGATTCTGGGTTAAAAGTGCCTAAAGTATTTAAGGCGCCGAAGGTGCCCTTGTGCCCCTTGTGGGGGTATAAAAAAGTGAAAGGTTTTCTTACAGCACCTCAGTCTACAGTCTATTCGGGCAGATATGAACTAAGATTTTTGATCAATTCAACCGCAAATTGCTGCTGTTTTTTGATGTCATCCGGCAGATTGCCTCCCGGTCCCGTAATTCTTATCAGCGCCCCATCAGATCGTCGTTTTACAACGGAATCAAATATCATATACGCCCTGTCCCAATACTCATCAGCGACCACCCTGCCCCGGCTTTGATACCAGTAATAAGCCAGCTGTTTATCCAAGCCTTTCTGTAACACCATCTGATTTACGATAAGCGAAGATTTCCCATCAAGTGGGTCAGGGAGCGAAACTTTATCAGTTTGCAGAGCATTCCAGCCACTGCCGGGCATGCAATGCTTAGGGGAATGGATTATTTCCCCTTCCGCCTGGCTCTCATAAAAACCCACATACAGCCAGAGTGGATAGCCGTCTTTATTACGGTATTCCCGCATGATGTAATGGTCAACACCCAGGCTGCCCATAACCTCATCGCTGAAACTCTGTTCCGATACCATGGTGAATTCTCCCAATTTCTGAGGAAATTCACTAAGAGGCCTGAGAAGCGCAACGGCATGGACTGAGCTTAAAAAGTTCACATATATAATTACCGCAATGAGGAGGATGGATGCGATGAAAAATTGTTTCATTAGGTTGTTTTGCTATTTAGGTTGTTTAGACTGTAGTCTGTTAGGGATTATAAACAACGTATCGAGGATCCCACCACCTCAATGGACAAAGAGCAAAGCCAGAATTATTCAAATAAATCGCCTGGAAGGTCAAATTTTTCTATAAGATCATTTAGAGCATACGCGATAATGATCTCGCATGGTTTGTTCCTATCTACCTAAACGCCTTCAGACTTTCCACCTGAAGTTATAGTGGTTGACTTGCGGGAATGCCCCATTAAAAAAGAGATACCCCAGAGAGCGACAAAGGAAAGAACAAACACCATCAAACCGGAGAACTCATGCCAGAATCCTTGCCCCCAGGCGGGATTATACTTTGTGAGAATGCCGTTTAATGCCACGCGCCCGGCATTGGCCAGCACAGCGATGGGAATTGCCAAAACCATAATCAACAGGCGTTTGAAAGTGCTTTTATGCATCATATAGGCCAGCAAAAAAGCCAGAGTGATCAGGGTCATCAGGGACCTGATACCACTGCAGGCATCGACCACTTCCAGGGTGGTGTGCGGCAAATGGACAATATTCCCTTCCCTGAAGACAGGCATGCCAAACAGGGCCAGGATGTTTACAGCGATCTTGGTAGCGTAAAGCTTCAATGGAAAAGCCGCGGCATCGTATAGAATATATGGCAGCGGGACGGCAAAAAACAAAAGAAGCACCGGGAAGCGCAGGATTCCGGTAGTCTCCCGGCCTTCCAGAAAACTGATCAGTCCGTAAAGAACGACAATCAGGGAAAGGCGTTGAGAAAAAAATTCAGCGCCCACGGAACCAAGGATAAAAAGAACCAGCCCGGCAAGAACAATCAGCAGGCCACTGTTATTAGGGTAGACGCCGGCCTGTTTGAGAGATGTGTATCGGGCTTTGATAAAATACAGAGAAATAAAAGGAATAAGTAATCCGTGGGAATAATTGTCGTCATTCCAGAGATCAATCGCCCATTTAAACAGAACATCCCGATAAAGAACAAGCAGCAGAATAGACAATATCAGCCATTGAGCTTTCCTGGGCAGGATCGTGGTTGATGGGAGTTGGCTATTTGCTTGTTGATCATGGCTCATGGTGTTTGGTTCATTGCTCATGGGGGTTAGATGATGGGTGATGGCTCAAGGCTGGTTGAGAATTTTCGGAGAAAATGGCCTTGCGGAGATCTTTCTCCAGGATCGGCAAATCTTCATAAACAGTCTTCCACACGACTTCGAGGCTAACCCCAATATAATCGTGAACAAGCTTATCTCGCATGCCTGCCATTTCTCATAGCATAACTACTTCTTTCAATATCCTTTTGCCCAAATTGGGTTTAAGGGCATCTTTCATGACCAGATCAACTTTTGTATGCAAAATATCAGACAAATAATTTTCTAACTCCATAAATTTCAGCAGACTTGGAGGTTCAGAAAAACTTACCAGCAGGTCCAAATCACTATTTTCATGTTGCTCATTCCGCAAATAAGACCCAAAAAGTCCAAGAGCTTCTATCTTATATTTCGAAGACAGCAAAGGCAATTCTTCTTTCAATTGTTTTGATATTTCTGTGATGTCTTTCATAATTGGCGCTGGCTCATTGCTCATAGCTCATGGGCGTTGGCTGATGGGTTTATTAGGTTATAGATATTTTTTAACAAAATGTTCAAATTCTTTTTTGAGCTGCTGCCAGCTTAATCCCATATTCATTGTAACTACTCAGGTTGTTTAGACTATTAGACTGTAGCCTGTTAGGTATTAAGGCAAAATTTGTTCACAAATAGGTCGAAATTAAGAGGTCAAAGCGGGCCTCATCTAGTAATTTTTCATCACTAACAGACTAAACACCTACAGACTATGCACCTGAGTAGTTTCGATATTTTTTAACTACCCAGGCTGTTTAGACTGCAGTCTGTTAGGACTGCACAAAGAACGTATCAAAGATCCCAACACCTTTTCGGCCTCTAAAAGTTTTGAGTCATAGCCGGTAAAACTGTTTTCATCAAAGTATCCTAAACGTTTCGACAAGCCGAACTGATAGCGCAACTCTCTTAGAGATGCAAATGCGATTTCAAGAAAACGGAGAAACTCAGTCTGACTTTCACGCGCACATCCTTCCACTATGTTCGATGGAACCGATACAGCCGATCTTCTCATTTGCGAAGTCAATCCGTACATTTCGTCTTTGGGGAAATTCCTTGTTTCGAGATAGGTAAGAATCGCAACTTCATCGGCCAATTCAAATGCTCTGAGCTGTGTGTGATCTTGCATAGTTATTCATCCTATCCACCTAAACACCTACAGACTATCCACCTGAGTAGTTACTAAAAACCTATTGAAAGCCGATGCCCCACCTGCAGCGCTAATGCAGTTCCTCCAGCCATGTAAAAGTCGCTTCCACTCAGCGCCTTAGACAAGCGAGGAAGGATGTTCTTTTGGGCAGGGCTTAAAATATCAATGTGCACTCCGCCTACTCCAGACACTCTTTTGCTCTTTTGCTATTTGCACCCATTGCCTTCTTGTTTCAGCAGGTATACCACAAATCAATGCCCAGTAATTCAACTCCCTGGGAGGAAGAATCTTCGCTCCTTTTTTATGAAGAAAAGCCACAAGTTCTTCATTGGTATATACTTTCCTGAGCCAGATCATTGCCTCCCATGACCCTCGCTCCATGATACGAGCCATTATCAAATAAGCGTGCTTGTTTATTTCAACTGTTTTCTCATCATAATCCCAGAAGAAAGGAATTAAAAACTCTGGGATTGTCTGCTTGTTTGGGCTCATGGTAGGCTGATGGCTCATAGCTCATTGCTCATGGGCGTTGGCTGATGGGGGCTGGTTCATAGCTTAGTTGATGGCTCATGGATGATTGGTATTGGCTCTTAGGTTCAATCTTTTTCAGTAACTACTCAGGTTGTTTAGACTATTAGACTGTAGTCTGTTAGGTAAAAAAAACAAAGCATTACAAGCCAGTTAGGTATTAAGGCTAAAATTTGTTCATAAATAGGTCGAAATTAAGAGGTCAAAGCGGGCCTCATCTAGTAATTTTTCATCACTAACAGACTAAACACCTACTGACTATGCACCTGAGTAGTTACCTCTGCTGCATCTATCAATTGGGTAAAAGAGTTGTCAATGTCAGTACATAAAGCGAGAAGGGGCATCAACAAATGGATTTTTGGAAATATGACACCGTGAGCAGTAAGGTATGCTTTTAAGGCTTTTTCTGCTGCTTGCTGGCAATGGTATACAGCTGTGTCGAGCAAGGCCTCTCCATCGCCAGACATGAGCCGCGCGGCAGACCGCAGATCATGATCCGCCTTTTGGAGCCACTGCCCCACTTCATTGCTCGTTGCCTCATCCATATAGCAACTTTCCTTGTTCAAGAATTTTTTTTACTAATGATGATGCGACAGACTTATTTTTTTCAACCTCAGCAACAGTCCTGACAATCACCTCGAATGGCTCCCGAATGCCACGCAAAGAACGATAGGCCTCGCGGGAACGCCGATATGCCGGTTGGCTGGACTCCTTGATAATCACAAACAAATCAATATCGCTATCCGGTGTAGCTTCGCCCCAAGCATGAGAACCAAAAAGATAGATTTTCTCAGGCCGCAATGCCTCCGCAATTCGACGGATTGCTTCCGGTAAAGATTCATTTAGTGATTTATTTGTAGAAGGAGGTACTGCCATTTTTTGGACTCCTAATATGGCTGATGGCTCATAGTGTTTGGCTCATTGCTCATTGCTCATGGATTTAGTGATTGGGTTCTTGGTATTTTTTTGCATAGATCATTATGCTATCCATGCTTTTGATAAGAATCGGGGTTAATTCGAGGACTTTTGAAAAAATAGAATAGATTGCTTCGGTTTTATACTCGTGGGCTATCTCATTTCGTAAAATTCTGATATCGATAAAATCATCCGCCCTTTCGATGATTCCCTTTTTTTCAGCCCTGTTAATCCTGTCTCGAACTGTTCCGTCATCATCCAGATCAAGAATGTCAAATGCACGAATAACCTTTTGAGTAATGATATCGCTGAGCCGTGCAAACCGGCTCGTCAATGCTTCAAAACTTTCCATCTCATCATAAGACAATCCATCCGACATCTGGATTTTCCGGCATTTTTCATATGAATAGCCAAGGGCATCTTGGGCTCTTTCCAAATCCTTCAGCAATTGTTTCAAGTTTTCTTCTGCCGGAATCATAGCAGCTCAGTCCCTTGTTCAAAAATCATTCTGACAAAAGGTTCTTTCCCAGTCCTGCTTAAAATAATATCAATTTTCTGTTCCTCAACTTCCTGAAATATCATTCTTTTAATGGCCAGCTTCGCATCTAACGAAATTTTATCAGTAATTATGAGCAGGTCAATATCACCACCTTTGCGGTTATCATCCACACGGGAACCGAAAAGATAAATCCGGGAATCAGGATCAAAGCTTTTTACTGCTTTGATAATAGACTCTTTTTCGAGGTTACGCAGGCGCATTGGTGTTTTTATGGCTCATGGAAATAATTTATTAGTTCAACTTTCTGAGTTTGCAAACGTATTGAAATCGTGAGTCATATACCATTATTGTCGTTCGTCATTCCGGCATGTTTTTTATATGTAAGTCCTTTCCGTAGCGTAATGCATCCTGAAGTAGGAGCGGGCCTTGCCCGCGAAAATGGAGTTTTAGCAATGCCAAAGGTCGCGGGCAAGGCCCGCTCCTACCCCGCGAACTTTCAAGCATTGTTGTTCCCGTTTGCTGAGTTGATGGGGGAAAGAACATTGTGGCCTCGTTTTATCAATTCAGCGTGGAGGGCCTTTTGGGCTTCCGGGTCACCATGAACCAGCTTGATCCGGGCAGGTTTTGCCGGCATGGATTCCACCCAGTCAATCAACCCCTTCTGGTCTGCATGGGCGGAATAACCCGTCAGTTGCTCCACATTGGCCCGGATGGTTATTTTAGTGTTATGCAAACGGGCGTACCCACCTGGTCGTCTACCGTAGTTTACTATATCATACCCAGGCGTTCCATGGGCCTGATAACCGACAAAAAAAACATCATTTCTGGCATCAGCCAATCCCTGCGAAAGATGATCGACAATTCTACCGCCCGTGCACATGCCGCTGCCGGCGATGATGATGGCCGGACCGGGGATATCAAGAAGAGCCTGATGGTCCTTGAATTTTTCCACACTGTAGAGATGAGCAAAATCAAAAGGATGGTCCCCGGCTGCCTGCAGTTGCCTGGATTCTGCATCCCAGAATTGCGAAAGTCCCGAGTAAATCTGAGTGATTTCGAGGGCCAACGGCGAATCGATAAAGACGGGAATACGTTTTTTACGCCACATTTCACTGCTGAAAAGGCGATCCAGTTCAAAGAGAATTTCCTGGGTGCGCCCCAGGGCAAAGGCAGGGATGAAGACCTTGCCGTTATCCGCCAGTGCCTTGCTCAACTTTTCGGACAGTCGGCCGATCCGGTTTTCCCGGCTCTCATGGAGCCTGTTGCCGTAGGTGGATTCAAGAATAAGCAGGTCACATGTATCAGGCGTGTCAGGATCAGGAATAATAGGGGTATCTCTGTTGCCCAGATCGCCGGAAAAGAGGATTGTATATTCGGGATCGTCTTTTGCCTGAAAGCCCCTCGTACCTTGTTGTGCAGGTAAAGGGGAGTAGGAGCGGGCCATGCCCGCGACCCTGGGACCCATATCGCGGGCATGGCCCGCTCCTACTGCAGGATTATCATTATTTTTTGTGCCGGTTACGACGTGAGCGTTAGCCGGAATGGTGAAGCGGATAAAAGCGGAGCCCAGAATATGGCCTGCCCGGGCAAGTTTGAAAGTAATTCCGTGCTTTAACTTGAATTCCTGCTGGTATTCAAAACCCCAGGAAAGCTCGTCGATTCGGTCGGAGAGTTTTTTTATTTCCGACGCATCCAGACGTCCAAAACCCATGGCGTCAGTCAGCATGGTAACAAGCAGGGCTTTTGTCGGGTGCGAGCAGATAATCTCGCCGCAAAACCCGCTCTGAATCAGCTCGGGCAATCGTCCTATATGGTCAATATGGGCATGAGTCAGGAAAAGATAATCGATTTCCCCCGGCTGCACCGGCCAGTCATGCATGGAAAGCAGGACATCATTGCCTTGGGCCGCTCCGCAGTCAACCATGATGTTGAGTCCTGCGGCGCGCAGAAGATGACATGAACCGGTGACGCAGTTTTCACCGCCCAGGTGGATTATGGTTGGTTGGTTCATGGTTCGTGGCTCATGGGGATTGGTTTATGAGATAATTGAGTGTTATTCAACTTTGTTCACTCAACCAATTTAATATTTCTCGGGCAAATCCACGAAAGTCATCAAGATGTTTAGTGACAATAGCAAAGACAGCATCCCAGCTAATAAGCTGATATTCATGGACAACAATATTGCGAAATCCAACGCTCTTCCGCAAACGGTCAGCAGTTTCCGGGCAGATGACACCTGCCTCGTGCAGCCGGGTAAAACATTCTGCCATAGTCTGCGGAGGGCGTGTCTCAAGTCTCGCCAGAGTATGGGCTGCTATATCCACGCAGAGCTGCACCGCCCGTTCAAGATTAAGGATGATGATATCCTGCTTGTCCAAGTCGGATTCAAGGCTTGCTACATTTGCCGGAATCTTTTCTCTTATTCGATTGAGGCACCGTTTCAGAGATTCAATTTTGGCAAGAATGATGATTTCATCCACTGATAAACCTCTGGCAGCTTTTTTTGAGAATCATTTTAGTATGTGGCATCATATCTGCTTGATTGTACAACATTTTTTTTAATAATGAAGCATATAACACTGGCGATCGATTTAAAATAATTTCCCCTGAACAAAGTGCCTGTTGTAAAATCAGGCCGCTTACTGCCTGGAGGTCTATTAGATCGACTTCATGCCTTAGTGAGCGGGACAGAGAGAGAGATAAATCTATTTTTTCCTCGTAGGTTAACAGTCGGTTACCTGCCGCAGCTATATCGACATCGCTTAATGGAGTAAGGCGATTATGGGCTGCGGAACCGAAGACCGCAGCAAAAATGATATGAGGGTAACCATCCAGAATGTTTCTGATTTTTTTGACTATAATTTCTATGGTTGGTTGGCTCATTGGGATTGGCTCATGGGCGAGAGGTAATAGCTGATGGCAGATAGCAGATAGCTCATAGCTCATAGCTCATAGCTCATAGCTCATAGATTACAGGTTACAGGTTACAGAGATTGTTTGGATAAAAATTGCGAAATGTCCTTCACAAACAACTCAAAATCTTCCAGATTTCTCTGAAAAATCCCAAAAACAACTTCATCGTCAATTTTTTCATAATAATGAACGATTAAATTTCGAAAAGCAGCCATTTTCTGATACTGCTCAAGGTGTGCCTTTCCAACAGCACCTTCTTCAGCCAAAACAGCAAAAGCATCCCGATAGTTTGCAGGCTCCCGCCATTTCTCATCGGCAATAACATGCTGCGCGACATCAATCATAGCCTCCACAGCGATATGCAATGTTCGCTCCACAAAACGCCTGATGCGCTTATCATGAGAGTATTCTTCCCAGCTTATATTCCGGACTTCACGCAAGTCCTGAACGCACATCTGAATATCGCTCAAAATCCTTTCAACGAGCAATGTATCAACCATGCCCCTCTCCATATATTACTTTCTTCACATACCGATTATGGAGATATTGGAAATCCTCGAAATACTTTCGACTGCGTATCTCAAAATTCTTTCTCTCCCGGCTGTCTTTTTCATAGAGCAATTTTCCATCACGCCGCACATGATATTTTAGAACTTCACCGGCCCGGTTAAGGACAACCACATCAACAGGGCTTGAAACCATCCCTTCAAGGTCTACCTGGAACTGCAGCAACGGAAAATCTCGTGCCGGTTCGCTGACGAGTATGGCCAAATCCAGATCGCTGCCCTGGCGACTTGCCCCTTTTGCCTGAGATCCGAAGAGGTAAACAGCAATTACCCCAGGATAGTTCTTGCACAAATTTTCCACTATAGTGCGCAGATTGTTCATGGTGTTGGCTCATGTGTATAATGATTTTTTCTGATCAGAAAGTACAGCAACTTCAAGCATTTTATACCCACAAGGGGCACAAGTACCCACAAGGGGCACAAGTACCCTCAAGGGGCACAAGTACCCACAAGGGGCACAAGGGCGCAATCAGGGTATCAACGTAAAATCTGCCGAAATCAGGTTATCTAACTGTACTGCGAATAATTCATACAGCCCCATACAACAAACAGGTATCTTCACAGCACCTGAATCCGGGTCTCCATGGCGGCTTTCCAGAACGATGTCGGCTCCCGGTCCATGCGGAGAATCTCTTCCGGGGTATAGACCAGAATATCCACTGCCACGCCCAGGTCAAACAAGTCAACGAACTCCATGGCCCGTTCCGGAAAAGGCTTTAGAGTTTCCTGGACAATCATCACGTCGATATCGGACCAGCACTGTGCATTCCCTGCCGCCACCGAGCCTATCAGATAGGCGTTTATCACATTTTTTTCTGCGAGTTTTTTGGCAAGAAATTCCTTGATCTGCTCAAGGGAAAAATCAACTACAGATATTTCCGGGCGGCTTTTTTCAAGAATTTTACGGGTTGTCATCTATCACCAGGCCCATCCGATGTTTGACAAGATGAAAGATTGTCCTGGCCGAATGCAAGGCCCGCTGCGCCTGATCTTGCGTCAGAATTTCAAATGGTGCGCCATCCGGCAGCGCATCCGGATAACGGGCTGAAATATAGTAAATATCCAGTTCCCTGGCACATGTCTCCATCTGGCCGTTCTCTTTCAGCTCTTTAATGATGCGGTAGAGCGAATGGGTGCGAACCGTATCAAAACCCTTGAAAAGACAATAGGCTTTCAGGGCTTTCTCAGCTGACTGCTGACCGATAAAACAAACCTGGGAGTAAAATCCACCTGCCAGGGAATGTTCAGCCCACTCAAGGTCATTTTCAGCCTGACGCAGCCAATCAAGATGCCTTTGCATGATTTTCCTTGTCTTATTCCAAACCGTTTCAATTTATTTTTACACGTAACTGCTCAGGTTGATAGTCTGTAGGTGTTAAGGTGAATAGAAAAAGAAAGAAAAATTTGAAATTAGGCTAAGTTCAGAGCATTTGAACTTGCTGATGAGATCCAACTCGTGTCTGATACGTTCGTTGCTCTGCCCCTAACAGACTACAGACTAAACAACCTGAGTAATTACTTTTACACTTCTCATTGCCCCAAGGCAACAACCTTACGTATGTCCACTATTATAACCACATTATTTCCATTCTTTCCAACAAATCATAACCTTTTGAAGCGTCAGCTCTGCACATTCCAGAAATTAGGATTGACAAAAAAATATAGCTATTAACAAAAATATCGGCAAATCAAATCGTTACCAGCCACACCATTACTCAACCTCTTTCTTTTTCCTGTTTTCCGGAATAAAAACCGAATTTACGTAATTTTAAAGGTGATGAATAAGCTTCTTTTCATATGATATTATATCTTTTTTTGGAGAGATGAGCCTTGTAACCCCACATAAAACCTGACAAAAAAAGACACCGCTTCAGCCATGCGATTTTCTCAAGGCAATTTGGCACGACAAATGCTTATTAATCATTCAACTTATTAAGTCAGGGGCTAACCCTCATGTTACATTTGCAAATGAATAACAGCTAAGGAGAAAAAAGATGAAAAAAACATTAGTAAAAGGAATGGCCCTTGCTTTCGTGGGCTCGATGTTTGTTGCAGGGAGCGCGATGGCGTTGCCGTGGGATAGCCTTAACACAGACTATCCACTCGCAAATTATGAGGTATCAACCAGTATGGATTACTGGACACCGACAGATCTTACCACCAATGCTACCGGCACCTCACTCTTTCAACTTGAAGTAGAAAATGCTGGTTACGAGAGCAATTTCGGTCTTTATACCATCAAGAGCGACGGTACTGTTGACACAAACTTCCAAGTATTTGCCGCATCCCAGTCACCTCTAACAAAAAAGACTATTACATTTTGGGATGACGCAGGAACATTTAAGATTACCGATTCGTTTAATGCAAATATCGCTATCGAATTGAATACCTGGACAAACTTTGCTAGCGTTTTCGGTTTCTACTATGATGTCGATGCTGGGAATAATGGCACCATCGACTATACATTTTATACAGACTCTAGCCTGAACACTATTGATAAGGGCTGGGAGCACATTACAACTGCATATAGCGCTAACAATAAAGATGTATACATTTATTTAGAAGATCTGCTCTCTACTGATCAGAATTATGATGGCGATTTTGACGACATGACTGTTTATGCTAATGATCTCAAACCCGTTCCCGAGCCAGCCACCATGCTGCTCATGGGTACTGGACTTGCTGGTCTTGCCGGTGCAGCCCGCAGACGACGCAGCAAAAAGGCGTGATAAGCTGATAAGCTGATAAGCTGATAAGCTGATAAGCTGATAAGCTGATAAAAAAACCGTTGCCTCTCCGGAGAGGCAACGGTTTTTTTTATTCAGATTCCAGAATTTTGGACAAAAAAATGGGTTGCAAAGCAACCCATTGAAATATCGTCTTATTAATTTTTCAGAATTCCGGCAAAAATGAAAACTCGTTCATTTTGGTGGAAAAAAGTCAATAGGGCACGTAGGGGCGGTTCGCGAACCGCCCCTACATCATTGGCAAACCAAGATGGTTACCGATTGCCTGGGTCAAACTGAAATCAGAGAATGCAATGCCGGCTTCAAAGAGACCGGAGCCAGGCTTGGACTCGCACCACTTCACCTCCCCAACCCCGGTTAGTTCCGAGTCGGAAAAATCCGGGCCAAACTCAAAGGCAACCAGAGTATTTTGGGGGATCTCCCTATGGCTTTCGATCCTCAATCCCCCAAGGCTCAAATCAAGGGTCATGGCCCGGTCATCGAGCAGTTCTATTGGCCGCCTGTCATTATCACATAATGATACAGCCAGAGAAATACGATCGGCAACCCTGCGAAACCTCCGGCGCCCGCCATCAACAATGAATCCATATTTCTTAGCTGTTTCCTGGAGAAGTTCACAGCCCCGCATATATTGATGGCACTTAACGTAGTGCGGTGTCGAGCAAAACATCTCGATATGCTCAGGCATGGGGATATAGAGACCGCCCTTGGTCATCCTGCAATCGTGGCCGTTATTCTTTGACCAATACGGGCACTTTTTATCATTCGGATTGCATGTCACATTTCCCATTTACATCAGCCCTTCATTTTCTCATTTTGCCTGGGCACTTGATAATAACCTCAGCAAATCCAGAAATATTTTTAAGATATCACTTTCATATTGACTACTTAACTATATAAAAAAGAAAGCAATTTATGTGCCATGAACCAATACGAAACCGGTGCGTTAACTTATTTCTTATTTTAGCAGGGTGGAGAGTAAGAATCCTTAATGGAAAGAGGTGCCTGAGGCTTAGGACTTTATCATTTAGTCTTGAGTCCGAAGCGTTTCATCTTATCGTACAGACCTGTTTTACCGACCTTCAGCTCATTGGCTGCGACTTGGACATTACCCTCATTTTTTTGCAGGCAGTTAACAATAATCTCCTTTTCAAAATCAGCGGTGATATCTTTAAGAGATTTTTTGCCAAATTGTTGACATACCTGTGTCAGATAATCATTGGTGGAAGAAGAGGCTGCCTTGGTGTCAAATATCAGCTCATTTTCAGTAATAACAGAATTCTTGCACATTAATACCGCTCTCTGTATCACATTCTCCAACTCTCTGACATTACCCGGCCAGTCATGCATTAATAGACGACTGATGATGCTGTCCGGCAGGAAATCGATATCCTTTTTAAAAGCCTCGCGATAGCGCTTGACAAAAAATGTGGCGAGATCGACAATATCCTCTTTTCTCTCACGCAGAGCGGGAATCATAATATTTATGATATTTAACCGGTAGTAGAGATCAAGCCGGAATACCCCATCCTGCACAGCCTTGGCAAGGTCCACATTGGTGGCGGCAATCACCCGGACATCGACATTAACCGGCGAGTTGCCGCCAACCCGGATCACTTCCCCATTTTGCAGTACACGAAGCAGAGAAGACTGCATTTTGGGACTGATATCCCCTATTTCATCAAGAAAAATAGACCCGTTATCAACAATCTCAAACTTCCCTTTTTTCCGCCCGCCGGCACCGGTGAAGGCTCCTTTTTCATAGCCGAAAAGGTCACTTTCAAGAAGGTTGTCATTGATACTGTTGCAGTTTACTTTTAAAAACGGCTTGTCTGCTCTAGAACTACATTTCCTGATCAGATTAGCCACAAGCTCCTTGCCTGTTCCTGACTCACCGGTAATCAATATGGTGGCGTCCGAGCCGGCTACCTGATCAATCATCTCACGCAATTCCCGCATTTTACGGCTCGTACCGATCATTTCATCGGCCTGATCCTTATTCTGCAGTTTGCGCTTCAGGACATTTATTTCACGGAAAAGATTCTGCTGTGTCTTCTCGCTTTCCTTTAATTCACTAATCTTCTGCTGGAGAATTTCTTCAATATTATTATGAAAGCTGGAAAGCTCCTGTTCATGGAGTTTTCGCTCGGTGATGTCGCGCATCACGATCATAACCAGTCGGTCCCCCATATATCCTTGAAAGGGCACAAAACTGTATTCTACATCAACATCACCGATGCGCGTTTCTTCAAGGCCGCTTTTTCTTTTCCCGCTGGCAGACAGGGTTATCGGACAACAAACTCTACAACGGTCATCAGCATTACAGAAATTTTTCCGGCATTCCTGTCTGCACAAATCTCCGAAGACGATAACTGCGCTGGGATTCATGTACTCAATGATACAGTCCTCCCGGATCAGCACAACCATCTCAGGCATGACATCAAGCAATGCCCGCCAGTTTCTGACAAGACGGTCAATTTCTTCTTTTGTCTTCCGCAGTTCCAGGTTCAAAGTGTCCATTAATTTATGTGCCTACTGCTCAGGTTGTTTAGTTCGATGGAACCGATACAGCCGATCTTCTCATTTGCGAAGTCAATCCGTACATTTCGTCTTTGGGGAAATTTCTTGTTTCGCGATAGGTGAGAATCGCAACTTCATCGGCCAATTCAAATGCTCTGAGCTGTGTGTGATCTCGCATGGTTATTCCTATCCACCTAAACACCTACAGACTATCCACCTGAAGTTACAAATAACTGCTCAGGTTGTTTAGACTGTAGTCTGTTAGGAACTGCGCAGAACACATCCTTTCACTATGCTCGATGGAACCGATACAGCCGATCATCTCATTTGCGAAGTCTATCATTGCTATCCGCCTAAACACCTACAGACTATCCACCTGATTTTTTAACCTCTCCCCACGCCCACATACGAAAAACCAGCTTCTTTCATCTGTTTCGGGTTGTACACATTACGCAAGTCGACAAATACAGGAGATTTCATTCTAGATTTCAAATCCTGGAGATCAAGGGCACGATATTGATTCCACTCCGTAAAAAGAACCAATACATCAGCATTCTCACTCGCCTCATAGGCATTTTTAACATATGAGAATTCTGGAAACAATTTGGCGGCTTCCGCCATTCCCTGGGGATCATGGGCCTGTATTTTCGCACCTTTTTCAAGAAGTGGAGGCAAAATAGTCAATGCAGGGGAATCCCGCAGATCATCTGTTTCCGGTTTAAATGTCAAGCCCAGCACGCCAATTGTTTTCCCTGCCTCAGAGCCGCCAAGGGCATCACGGATCTTTTTGACCATCCGTGCCTTGTGTGCGGCATTAACCTCCACAGCCGCTTCAACGGAACGGACGGGAACCCCGTTTTCCTGGGCAATACGCAGCAATGCCAATGTATCCTTGGGAAAACAGGAACCGCCATAGCCCGGTCCTGGATGGAGAAACTTGCGGCCGATTCGCCCATCAAGCCCAACCGCTTTGGCCAGGTCTATTACGTCCGCCCCCAAGGCCTCGCACACATTTGCCATCTCGTTAATAAACGAGATCTTGATCGACAAAAAGGCATTTGCAGCATACTTGATCAGTTCGGCGGTTTCAAGTCCGGTTATGACAAATGGGGTGGCGATCAGGTACAGAGGATTATAAATTTCCTTCATGACATCGATTGCCCGTTCCGTCTCAACTCCGATGACCACCCGGTCCGGACGCATGAAATCGTTTATTGCCGCGCCCTCCCGTAAAAACTCCGGGTTTGAAACCACATCAAACTGCGCTGCAGGATTTGCCTCCTTTATGACCCGGGCAACCTGCCTGGCTGTGCCAACCGGGACGGTGCTCTTATCAACCACCACCGTATATTTTCCTAAATACGGAGCCAGATCCCTGGCCGCAGCATAAATATAGGTCAAATCAGCATAGCCGTCGCCACGCCGGGATGAGGGTGTTCCCACGGCGATGAAAACAGCTTTGGCTTGACTGACGCTTTCTTCCATATTGCTGGTAAAAGACAACCGACCGTCTTTGACATTCTTGGCTACCAGGGCATCCAAGCCCGGTTCGTAAATAGGGATCTCACCGTTACGAAGGCGTTCGATTTTACTGGTGTCTTTGTCCATGCAGATGACCCGGTGGCCGAATTCCGCAAGGCATGCCCCGGTAACAAGGCCGACATAGCCGGTGCCGATCATGGTTATATTCATTTTTCTGTTGACTCGCTTTATTTAAGTGTTGATGAAAAGCTGTTATCCTAAGACGAGGTTGATAGTCTGAAGGTGTTTAGTCTAAAGGTGTTTAGTCTGTTAGCAACAGCTCGATTATCTCCCTATCTGCTAAACACCTAAAGACTCTTCCCCTAAACACCTAAAAACCTACAGACTATCCACCTGAGAAGTTATTTATAATATCCCTGGTACCACTCCACAAACCTGTGTAAACCTTCCTCGATGGTGGTGGTTGGTTTAAACCCCACATCCCGGACAAGATCATCCACATTAGCATAGGTTGCCGGCACATCGCCATTCTGCATGGGCAAAAATTCCTTTTCCGCCTTCTTACCCAGACAATCTTCAAGCACCTCGATAAAATGCATCAGGGTTTCCTGCTGGTTATTGCCGATATTATAGATGCGATACGGGCAATAACTGGTGGCCGGGTCAGGATTATCTCTATTCCACGCCGGATCTGAAGCGGGAATCTTGTGGATGACCCGCTGCACACCTTCCACAATATCATCAATATAGGTAAAATCCCGCTTCATTTTGCCATGGTTGAACACCTTAATCGGTTTACCTGCCAAAATGGCTTTGGTGAAAAGGAAATAAGCCATATCAGGCCGGCCCCATGGGCCATATACCGTGAAAAAGCGCAAACCGGTGGAAGGCAGGCCATACAAGTGACTGTAAGTATGGGCCATTAGCTCATTTGCTTTCTTGGTGGCAGCATAGAGCGAGACGGGATGATCAACATTATCATGAACGGAAAACGGCATTTTGGTATTGCCGCCATAGACGGAACTTGACGAGGCAAAAACGAGATGCTTGACACCATTATGCCGGCAACCCTCAAGGATATTCACAAAACCTACAACATTACTGTCCACATAAGAATGGGGATTTTCCAGGGAATAACGCACTCCCGCCTGGGCCGCCAGGTTGACGACGGCATCAAAACTGTGGCGAGTGAAAAGCTCAGCCACAGCCTTACGGTCAGCCAAATCCATCTGCACGAAGTCAAACCCGCGCAGTGGAGATAACTGCGCAAGCCGACTTCTTTTTAATGCCGGATCGTAATAATCATTGAGATTATCGAGCCCGACAACTTCAATACCGTCAGACAGAAGGCGTTTAGCCAGGAAGAAACCGATGAAGCCGGCCGCCCCGGTGATAAGTACTTTTTTTATTTCCATGTAATTAGGTTTATAGTCTGAAGGTGTTTAGTCTGTTAGCAATTGTCCGGTTAGGTTGATAGTCTGTAGGTGTTTAGTCTAATAGCCGTAAATACCGGGGTTGTTATTCTGTTTGCAATAAAGATGACACCATCATGTCATTCCCACAAAGCTGGAAATCAAAAATGCATAGATTCCGGGTAGCGGTTCTTTTGCCCGGAATGACGTCTTAAATGCATGTTCGATCAGCCTATAACTGTTTTATATGAAAGCCCTTTCCAAAGATAATGCATCCTGCAGTAGGAGCGGGCCATGCCCGCGATAACGGTGTTTTGGCAATGCCAAAGGTCGCGGGCATGGCCCGCTCCTACCCCACGAACTTTCATACCTTGTTGTTCCCGCTCGCGGAAATGGCGGTTAACCTGTTGGCAACCGCTTTGGATTTTCCTATCCACCTAAAAACCTACAGACTATTTACCTAAATACCTACAGACTATTCACCTAAGCTGTCCCACATACCACTCAGCTGCCTGATCCAGTCCATCCTTTACGGAATAGAGCGGCTCATAGCCTAACAGGGTGTGTGCCTTACTGATGTCAGCCAGTGAATGACGAACATCCCCAGGCCGGAAATCACGATACGTAGGAGTTGTCGCCTTTATCTCCGGCATGATGGCGAGCACGCGCTGTTGGATAAGATTGAACAACTCGTTCAAGGTTGTTCTTGCCCCGAAGGCGATGTTATAAACCTGATTCAAGGCTGCAGGATTTGCGACTGTGGCGGCAAGCAGGTTCCCCTGTACGCAGTTGTCAATATAACAAAAATCTCGACTTGTTTCACCATCCCCATTAATAAAAAGCTCCTCACCACGGATGAGCGCCGAAAACCATTTCGGCATGACTGCGGCATAGGCTCCGTTGGGATCCTGACGCCTGCCGAAAATATTGAAATAGCGCAGACCGATGGTTTGAAAGCCGTAGGTTCTGGCAAAAACATCCGCATACAGCTCGTTTACATATTTAGTGACCGCATATGGGGATAGGGGTTTGCCGATTTTATCTTCCACCTTGGGTAGATCAGGATGATCTCCATAGGTCGAACTTGAGGCGGCATAAACAAAACGCTGCACCTTGGCATCACGCGCTGCCACCAGCATATTGAGAAAACCGGTCAGATTGTTCTCATTGGTAAGCAAAGGATCCTCGATGGACCGGGGCACAGAACCGAGTGCAGCCTGATGAAGGACAAAATCAACCTCACCGCAAACATCCCGGCAGGTGGCCAGATCACGAATGTCACCTTGGACAAAGGAAAACCGTTGCCATTGTTGGTCACTGACAAGCTGCTGCACCTCATCAAAATTATGCTGGAAGCCGGTGGAAAAATTATCAAGCCCGACCACATGCTGATCAAGTTTTAAAAGGGTCTCAAGTAGATTGGAGCCGATAAAACCGGCCACCCCGGTCACCAGCCAGTGTCGCGGTGCTTGCCTTAATTCATTTTTCAGTTTTTCGTATTGGGTCACTTATCACTCTCTTTATAAATTCGTTGCCAATAAACAGTTGGAGCCTTGGATTGTCATTCCTGGCCCCCAGGAAATCCTCTTTCGGTGTAGGAGCGGGCCATGCCCGCGATTTATTGGCATTTGGAATCACTGTAATAAAAAATATTTCTCTGTGATCTCTGTGATCTCTGTGGTGAAAAAAACTTTTGGATATTAAAGTCGCCAGAAATTCACCCCGCTCTGCCGCACATCGTCTACATCAAGGACTGATTTGACATCAATGAGGCAACCACCATCAACGAGCCGCCCGGTGAAATCCAGCAACGGTCTTGCCAAATATTCCCTATGAGGCACAGCAAAAATCAAGGCAGCGAGGTCTTGCATTTCCTCCAGATCAGAGGGTGTTACACCAAAGTATCGTTGCAGATCAGATCGATCAGCCCGAGGGTCATGGACAAGAGGCTTTATACCAAAACTCTGCAGCTCATGAATAATATCAAAAACCTTGGAATTCCGCAAATCCGGACAATTCTCCTTAAAGGTCAGCCCAAAAATCCCCACCCTGGCTTGCTGCAGATTAATCCCTCCGGCAAGCATAAGTTTTACCGTTTTCTCAGCGATAAATTTTCCCATGCCATCATTGATTCGGCGGCCGGCCAGAATTACCTGGGGATGATAACCGACGGTTTCCGCCTTATAGGTCAGATAATAGGGATCAACCCCGATACAGTGACCTCCGACAAGGCCTGGCCTGAAGGGCAGAAAATTCCATTTGGTCCCTGCCGCCTTGAGAACATTCAAGGTATCTATCTCCAGATGGTCGAATATAACGGCCAACTCGTTCATCAGCGCAATGTTCAGATCACGCTGGGTATTCTCAATTACCTTGGCAGCCTCCGCCTCTTTAATACTGCCGGCACGGTATATCCCTGCCTCAATAATTGCCCCATAAAGCCCGGCGACCTTTTCCAGGGTTTCATCGGTATCACCTGATACCACCTTGACAATCCTGGTCAAGGTGTGTTCTTTGTCCCCCGGGTTAATGCGCTCAGGAGAGTAGCCCACATAAAAATCCCGCTTCCACTGCATTCCCGACTCTCTCTCCAGAATCGGCACGCACACCTCTTCCGTGGTTCCGGGATAGACCGTGGACTCAAAGACAACCACAGCGCCTTTTTTCATATTTTTTCCCACCGTGACACTTGCCCCTTTCAAAGGAGAGAGATCAGGCTGCCGGGCATTATCAATGGGAGTGGGCACTGCTACTACAATAAAATCAGCTCGGGCAATGGCGGCTGGATTACTGGTGAATGAAATCTGCGAAGCGGCGTGAAACCCCTCGGCTGAAACCTCGCCGTTTGGATCAACCCCATTATTGTAGCTTTTTATGGCCTGTTCTTTGATGTCAAAACCAATGGTCGGGAAAAACTTGCCAAAAGTCACCGCCAGGGGCAGGCCAACATAGCCCAGACCGACAACTGCAATAGTTGCTTCCATTCAATATACTCCTTTTATCTGCGCAGGCACAAAGGCCGAGATGAGCACTAAAAAAAGCCGCAAGTTTATTTATTTCCGAGACGCCAGGTAACTGTTTTTTCCAGCCCTTGGGACAGGGAAAATCTTGGCGCAAAACCGAGTTCCTGTTTCGCCTTATCACAGAGCAGACAGCTTTTTGTCAGATCTCCCAATCGGGCAGCACCGCGGTTAAACTTCAGCAACTCCTCATTCAAGTCAGATTTTGCCTTTTTCATGGCTGCAAATACCTCAACAAAAAGATCTGCCGTATGTGTCTCTATTCCCGTCCCGATATTAAAAGCTCCACCGCTGCCTTTGCCAAGTGCCAGCATATTTGCCTGGACAATATCGCCGACAAAGCAATAGTCCCTTGTCATTCCCCTCGGCTCATTGGGGTAATGATAGACTGAGCAGGCTTGACCGGCCAGCAATCTATCCATAAAGACCGCCACTACCCCTGCTTCTCCATGGGGTATCTGCCTGGGGCCGTAAACATTGGCATAGCGCAGGATAGTGTAATCCAAACCGAACTGATGCCGGTAAAAGGCGAGATACTGTTCCGAAACTGATTTGGTAATTGCATAAGGTGAGAGCGGCAAGGCCGGTGATTTTTCCGAGGTGGGAAACTCCTCTGCCTCACCGTATATCGCTCCTCCTGATGAGATAAATATGACCTTTTTAACTCCTGTAGCTTTTGCCGCCTCAAGCAGGTTAATAAATCCTTTAACATTGACATCCGCATCAAAAAGTGGATTTTCCACCGAAGCTGGTACAGACATCTGGGCCGCATGGTGATTGATCAAATCAAATTTTTCCTTTTCAAAAACCTTGGCA
Organism: Pseudomonadota bacterium; assembly: GCA_018816555.1. Lineage (GTDB taxonomy): Bacteria > Desulfobacterota > Desulfobulbia > Desulfobulbales > SURF-16 > SURF-16. The sequence continues at coordinate 55,996 of JAHIVT010000097.1, read as the reverse complement.
ACCTCTGCGGAACGGATATCCATCAGGTAAAACTTTGCCTTGGGATTGATATTTTCCCATTTGCCGCTGAAAAGATTATCCATGATATAGACATCATGGCCGGCTTCAAGGTAGGCATCAACGACATTTGAGCCGATAAATCCGGCGCCGCCTGTGACAAGAATTTTCATTATCTACCGTATTCCTCTTTTTAACCACAGAGAGCACAGAGCCCGCAGAGATTAAAAAATGATATTTAATCAAAAACTAACCGTTTAATTCCATATTTAAGGATTTTGACATTAAAATTTATCAGCAAACCCACGCTGCAGCCTGATAATTTTAAATAGGAAAGCACTTGCGCGACATGAATCGGCTCAATTTTCTCTACAGACTTCAATTCAACCACAACTTTATTCTCAACCAGCAAATCCAGTCTATACCCACAGTCAAGCCGAACTCTCTTGTATAGAACAGGTAAAGGCCTCTGACGCTCTACGGATAAACCCATCTCTGCCAACTCATAGGCCAGGCAGATTTCATAAGCTGACTCCAGAAGCCCCGGTCCCAATTCCCTATGGACGTTTATTGCGGCTCCAATAATTTTTTCGGTAATCTGGTTTATTATTTCTTTCTCAAAACCTTTCTCTGAAGTCTCTCTGCTCTCTGTGGTTTTATTCATTATTGCATGTCACCCCTCTTTTCAACCACAGAGCGCACAGAGATCACAGAGATTTAAAAAATATCTCTAATCAAAACTAACTGCTTAATTATGCATTTTTTTTTAAAATCTTACTCTGTGGTCACTGTGCACTCTGTGGTTTTATTCATTATTCCTTGTCACCACCCTTTTCAACCACAGAGAGCGTAGATCTCACGGAGATTACAATAAATATATCTAATCAAAACTACATGCTTAATTCTGTTTTTTTAAACAAATCTTTCTCTGTGGTCTCGGTGCGCTCTATGGTTTTTCATCATTCCTTGTCACCACCCTTTTCAACCACAGAGAGCGTAGATCTCACGGAGATTACAATAAATATATCTAATCAAAACTACCCGTTTAATTCTGTATTTTTTTAAAAATCTTTCTCTGTGGTCTCTGTGCGCTCTGTGGTTTTATTCATCACTCCACGGTAACGCTTTTCGCCAGATTTCTCGGCTGATCCACATCGCAGCCACGGAGGTTAGCAATCAGATAGGAAAGAAGCTGCAGGGGTATGACATAGAGCAAAGGCGTCAGGTCTTCATGGACATCCGGCAGGCCGATCACATAATCACTGAGTTGGGCAAGACGGTCATCAGAGGCGCTTCCCACCAGGATCATTCTGCCATGCCGGGCCTTCACCTCTTCCACGTTGGAAATCAGCTTGCCATAAACGCTATCCTTCGGCGCCAGGGCAAGAACGGGCATATCCCGGTCAATCAGGGCAATTGGCCCATGTTTCAGCTCTCCGGCGGCATATCCTTCTGCATGGATATAGGAAATCTCTTTAAGCTTTAAAGCCCCTTCCAGCGCGATGGGAAAGTTGGCGCCCCTGCCGAGATAAAGAAAATCGCGACTGCGGGAGAATTCTTCAGCAATAACATTTAACTGCTCCTGCAGCCGCGGCAGTTCATGCTCAATAATCGCTGGCAGTTCAATCAGTTGTTTGCCAAGCTCTCTCGCCTTTTCCGGCAAAACGGTTTCCCGCACTTGCCCCAGGAAAAGGGTCAGTAAGAAAAGGGCGGTGAGCTGACTGGTAAAGGCCTTGGTGGAGGCAACGCCTATTTCCGGTCCTGCGTGGGTATAAATCGTTCCGTCGGATTCACGGGTAATTGTGCTGCCCACCACATTACAGATGGCAATGACCTTAGAGCCAAGTTTCTTAGCCAGACGAAGTCCAGCCAATGTATCTGCGGTTTCACCTGACTGGGAAATAGGGATGACGAGCACCTCGGGACCCAATAATAAGCGTCTGTAGCGAAATTCCGAGGCAATATCCACCTCTACGGGCAGCCCTACCCACTTTTCCAGCCAATATTTCGCCACCAGGGCAGCATGCCAGGAAGTACCGCATGCCACCAGGGAGATACGGCGAATCGAACAGAGCTCTTCTTGGCTCAGGCCGATTTCAGGCAATTGCACTTCGCCGGTTTCCGGATCAAGCCTGCCCCGGAAGGTATCCAAGATGGACTGCGGCTGTTCATAAATTTCCTTGAGCATGAAATGGCGGTAACCTGATTTTTCCGCCATGCCGGCATTCCAGTCAATATGCTGCACGGCCTTTTCCACCGGCTTTCCATCATCAAGCCGGAAAATTTGCAATGTATGTCCCTGCAGCACTGCCATCTCCCCATCATCGAGAAAAATAACATCCCGGGTGAAGGGAAGAAGTGCCGGAATGTCAGATGCCATGAATGATCCACCTTCATGCACACCCAGCACAAGAGGACTCTGATAGCGCGCAGCCACAAGCCGATCAGGCTGTTTAAGCCACATTACTCCCAGGGCAAATGACCCTTCCACCTCTTTTAAGGCTTCCCGTACCGCTTTGACCAAATCCCCCTGCAGATGTTCTTCGATCAGATGGGCCAGCACCTCTGTGTCGGTTTGAGAGGTAAAGACATGGCCCTGGCCAATGAGCTTTTCCCGCAGCGTTTGAAAATTCTCGATGATGCCGTTATGAACCACCACCAACTCGCCACTGCAATCGCTGTGGGGATGGGCATTGGCTTCAGAGGGCGGTCCATGGGTTGCCCAGCGGGTATGGCCAAGGCCGACAGTACTGTCAGTGAGCACCTTATCCATCACCTCTTCCAGATTTGCCAACTTACCTTCACAGCGATATTTATGCAGTCTGCCATCCTGCAGGTAAACAAGACCGGCTGAATCATACCCACGGTATTCAAGCCTTTTCAGACCTTCAAGAAGAATAGGCACCACACGCCGCTGCCCGATATAGCCAACTATGCCGCACATAGAAAACCTCTTATATTAGTTCGTTGAGTTTGTAACTACTCAGGTGTTAGTCTGTAGGTGTTTAGTCTGTTAGTGATGGGGAATTACCAACTGAGGCTCGTTCTGCATTGCTGACTTTTTTCACCTCATAGACTACAACCTAAAAACCTAAACAACATGGGTATTTACTTCACCTAGCTCCCTTCTGAAACAAGACAATCTTGATGGTTTGAAAAATGATCCACAGATCCATCCGCAGCGATAAATTCTTTATATAATAGAGATCATATTCAAGTTTACGCAGGGCATCCTCCTCGGAGGCGCCATAGGGATAACAGACCTGAGCCCAACCGGTTATGCCCGGCTTGACGATATGCCGCAATGCGTAATAGGGAATTGTCCTGGTGAGTTGCTCGACAAATACCGGTCTCTCCGGCCGTGGCCCGACAAAACTCATTTCTCCCTTCAGAACATTCCACATCTGCGGAATTTCATCGATACGCACCTTGCGCATAAAATTGCCATAACGGGTCACTCTTGTGTCATTTTCCATGGCCCACACGGGCCCATCCTTTTCCGCATCGCTGCGCATGGAGCGAAATTTCACCACCTTAAATACCTTTCCATTCTCACCCACCCTTTCCTGTTTATAAAAAACCGTCCCGGGGGATTCCAGCTTGATAATCAAGGCGCTGATCAAGGTAGCGGGAAACGAAAGAGTCAACCCGACAAAGGAAACAACAATATCAAGAAATCTTTTACTAAAGATTGCCCAGCGGTTTATCTTAAATCCGGATGAATAGATAAGCCAGGAAGGATTCACATTCTCCACCAGGATTTTCCCGGTAAGTCCTTCATAAAATGTGACACCGTTTTCGATTGTCACTCCCTGCAACTTGCACTGCAGCAACTCTTGCACCGGCGTCTTTCCCCGGGCGTCATCCAGAGCAACAATGACTTTTTCCACCTTGTGCGTCAGGCACAATAAAGGAAGCTGTCCCGTTTCGATAACCAGCGGAATATACTCGGGCACTGGGCATGCCGGATCGGGCTGCTGCCCGATAAAACTGACAATCTTATAACCTGAATCGCGTTTCCCTTCAATTTCAGCCGCAATTCTGGATGCGAGCTTCCCCGCCCCCAGAATGACAACAAGCTGAACAAACATCTTTCTGTCGAGCGCCTTATTATAAATAAAACGCCACAAAAGAATACTGGCACATATAGCTCCATACCCCGTCCAGAAAACCTGGGACGAAATCATAATAAGCGGGAAAAAATAATAGACAAAAGCCAGAACAACGCAACCTACACCCAAGGCCTGCATTACCCGGGCAACCACTTCACCTCCGGAGACTTGTCCGCCCAGGTCATAGAGATCAAAAAAATAGAGGGAGAGTTGGAAAATCAGGGTGACCAGTAGAGCTCTTATCCAGTAGAGGAAAACGGCTTCACTATAAAGCTCGGGACCTTTGAAAATGAAATAGACACTATTAACCGCCAAAAAAATAATCAGGCCTTCACCCAGAAAAAAAAATATATTTCTGGCCGGGTAATATTTTTTCAGGATAAACGGCATGATCTGCTAATATTCTTCAGAATAATATTTATAATATCCTTCGTCCTGCAATCGTTTATCGAGAATATTCATCTCAAAGGCATTAAAGACGATGCCGAGAACTTTCTCCTGGCCAAGCTGCTCGACAAGCTTTTTCACCTGCTCCCGGCCGGCCCCGTTCCACCTGACTACCAGCACTATCTTATCAACATGCTGGGCCAGCACAGCTGTCTCGGAAGCTGCCTGAGCCGGAGGACTGTCAAGGATAATAAACCGATCATCATACCTGTCGACAACTTCTTTGATCAGATTGGACATGCCTTGGGAAGCAAGAAGCTCCGAAGGATTTTCAGGCGGAGTACCTGCCGGGATAAGTGAAAGCCTGTCAAGTTCTGTCTTGACAATTAAGCTGGAGAGATCCCTGCCATCACGCAGATGGTCAACTAATCCAGCTCCGTCACTCTCGATACCGAAAAAACGGCCTAGATTCGGCCGACGCAGATCACAATCAACCAGCAGAGAATGCTGGTCGACCCCGTGAGCCATAATGACACCCAGATTGGCGCAGACAAAACTTTTCCCTTCGCCCGGACTGGCACTTGTCACCAATATTGACCGGGCAGGCCTGCCTTCAGTGGGATGAAGAATCTTGGCCCTGAGCCGTCTGAAACTTTCAGCCACACCGGAGTAATTTTCAATTGCTGCGACAAGTCTTTCATCCCAGCCCTTGCAGACCTCAAAAGATGGAAAAGACCGCGGAGACTTAAATTTTCCCCCTGTCTTATTCTTTTCTTTCCCGGGTCGAGCACTTATTTTCTGATCATTCCCGGCAACACCGGCATCTGCACCAGGCTTTATATCGGCCCCCGCCTTTGACAGGGCCTCGGCAACCTTTCCCACTCTTATTCTCCTACAGTATGATCATGCCCTGCTTCCAGAAGTAGCCTGTTGCCACGACAATGAGAATTACAGAAATAAAAAGAAGAACTCCCCAGAAAATCTGCCGAATTTTTCTTTTTTTCAGCTCAGGCTTGGTATAAATATTCGGTATGGCACAGACGATGGGGATGCCTAGATACTTTTCAACATCTGCGGGATCTTTAAAGGAGGTTCCTATCAACTCAAGCCCTAAAGTCAATGCACAGCCCAAACCCAGCCCCAGCCCAACGGCGATCATCATGATCTTCTTGAAATCAGGTTTGAAAGGCGTTTCCGGAAAATGGGCAGGGTCAACGATCTTGAACTGACTCCCCTTCTGATGCTTCTCCAAGCTATAGGCAGACTCAGCCTGCAGGCTCTGTCCCACCAATTCCTGATAACGTTGATGCAACTGCTCGTAATCCCTTGTCAACGCAGCCCACTCCGCTTCGCGGACAGGAGCAGCCTCAACCCAGCTCTGGTATTTTTCTATCTGGTTTTTGATCTCCGCCCGTTCCTGTTTTAATCTTTCAATATTGTACTCCAAATTACTTAACTGCTGCTTCAGTTGCTCAATCTGCGGATCAATGTAAGGTTGATTCTGCTCATCATTGACCGCTCCATTTTCAGCAGTCGCTTCTCCTTTTTGCTGCATTGCGGTCTTCTGCTCTGCTTCAAGTTCCTGGAGTTGCTTCTGCACCCGCCTGACTTCCGGATGCTTGTCGGTATACCGAGCCTGGAGGTTCTGCAGTTCAGCGCGCAGCTGAGTGATCTGAGCAAGAATACCGGTAGACGGGTGAGTGCCGGGCAGAATTGGTGCTGCTCCATTACCGCGCAACTGCTGCGCCAGCAATTCCCCCCGCAAAGAAATCTGCTCCTGCACCATCACCTTTGTCCGCTCAAGATCCTGAGCGCTCACCTGATTATTCTGATACTGTTCCTGCAACGCATTGAGACGGGTCATATTATTCGTAAGTTGCATGGGCATTTCGTTATAATATTGCAACTTATAGTCCCGCATGACAGCCTCTTTCTTATCCAGAGTCTCTTTGGCCATCCTCAATTCATCCTGTACATAAACAGAAGTTTCAGAGGCCCGCTCTTCACGGTACCGGAGATTTTCTTCAATAAACTTGGCGGCAATGGCATTGGTCACCCGCAATACCTTTTTTGGGTCGCCTCCCTGATAGGAAACCTTGAAAATATCCCCTCGTTCCTGGCTGAATTCAATATCTTTTTCCCGCATCATATCAACCACATCCTCCATGGGAAGACTGGCGCGCATTCCGGCATAGAGGTCAAACTCCTTGATCATCGCCTCAAGACTGCTGCGGCTGGTGATCTGCTGACTTACCGTGGAAACAACCTCCTGGGTTCTGGACCGTACATCATCCGGAGACATGGCTGTCGGATTAACCTGTTGGCGCTGATACTTAATGAGCGAGGTGCATTGATATACTTTAGGAGTTTTTAAATACAGGCCCAAGCCCGCAATCACGCCGAGGAGAAAGAAAGTGATGATCATTTTCTTCCGCCGCAGAAAGATATCAAGGTATTTTTTAATAAGCTGCCGTTGTTCTTGATCCATTTAAATGTATTTTTTGAATAATAACCATTGCTTGATTTTAGACAAACAGAGATTTTTTATTGAATGGTCATCTGTTTTAGGGAATTTTCACGAAGTCACTGTCAAGTATTGACTAGATCTATCATAAAGTAAACGAACGTAAAAGTAAAAGAACTTAAAAACCCTGATCAGCCGTTTTATTCACTTCGCTCACCAGCGCAAGAGCTCCTTGGAGGCAGAGAGTTCAACCATGATCAAATGTTCATCATAACCTGAAACAATACTATTGTTGCTCTCCAGTTTATTATACGTATAGCGACAGGTCAGAGCAAACCAGCGCAAAAATGAGTAAGTTACCGAAGCCCCGGCCTCATAATCGTCAAAATCTTCCTTGCCGCCTAGTTCAGGCCATAAATATCTTTTTTCATAGGCAAGATTAAATGTTCCGGTTACATCTTGAAGCAGGGTGTAACTGATACCACCATCAACTGTCCAATTTTCTCGAAGATCTTCCCAGGAACCATCTCTTTTCTGCTGGCCAGACACATAACCGGCGCCCAGAGAAATTGAACCTCTTTGCAAACTCCTTGAAATGCCCAAATCAAGGCCAGACTCTGATTCGTCCCCATTATATTCCCGGGCAAGATAATTTTGGGACAATGAGGTTGTCAGCCGGGTATTTGCCGAGAGGGCGTGGTTCCACCCCAGTTCCCCTGTTTGATCAACGATATCCTCGCTGGTCCCCTGAAAATTAGTTGTATCATATCCATAAGAAGCTGTGAGTTGATCTGTTTGACTTAATGTATAATCAACCGCAAAAAGCGTATTATTTTCATTCAAATCATTTGCCGTGTCATACTGGCCCTTAGTAAACTCATGGCTGACCGAGGCAAGCCACTCAGGGTTGAATCTGTAGGACAAACCGACACTGGGGGAGTGCTCATAATACTCGGAGATACCTGCCGATCTGTCATCATTGGCAAAATACCTGTAACCCAGGGTCAACATGCTGTCTCTGGCAAACTCATATTCCGCCCCAATTGAGAATTCATTGTCTGAATAACGCCGGCGTCCTTCCGTATTGGAAAGATAACGGTCGACCTCCTGTTGTGTGCTGACACTGGCCTGGGCATAACGCCTTTCCAATTCCGTCAGAACATACAGATAATCATCCGGCGTATAACTCAATTCCGGGAACAAAAGCCTTGCCACTTCAGCCTGCTCATATTGACCTGCCCGCTGAAAACGCTGGGTAATGCTGAGCCCCGGGTCCATATCCCTCTCGGGTGATTGATCATTGTAAGAGTAATTGTCCGACATGGTGATGCGCCAATACTGAGAGATCTGCCTGCTGCCGGAAAATGCCAGATTATGGGTCAAATCTCTTTCATCAAGACGTTGGTCCCAGCCTAAATTCGAACTTGCCGTCAAAGATACCTCGTCCTTTTCCCCTATGGAAACGAGGGTCAAAGTCGGCAGCAATGTCGTGGTCCAGCGATCCTCTTCATCATCTTCCAGTTGAAAAATATTTGAGTCGTATTCCTGCTGCATACTCAGGCTTCCGGACAGGACATTCTCCCGACAGTCAGCCGAATTGCTGCTGGCCAGCAACGAAACAAAAAATAATGAGCCGATTGCAAGTATGTTTTCTTTATTCACTGTACTAGTCTCGCATTTCAATGAGGTTTTAATTGCCCTAAGGCACAATTATCGTATCTCCAGGCACAATTAAGACATTCTGTTGTAAATTCTTTCCTTTTGTGAAATCATCATAATCAAAGCTTAAAAACTCTTCTTTACCGCCTTGCCGGCGTACAACCTTGATCTCTTCCCGCTTGGCCCATTCCTGGAAACCTCCGCTCCGGGCAATAGCCTGAAGAATAGTCAGCGGAAACTCAATGGGAAACTCCCCGGGCTGGCCGACCTGCCCAACCACATAATAGCGCCGGCTCCGATTTTCAACAAGCATAACTGATACTGCGGGTTCAGTTACCAGATCAGAAATTTTCTTCTCCAGAAACTGATCAAGCTCGCCTGTTGTTGTGCCTGCTGCCTGCACATCTCCGGCAAGGGGCAACGAGATCTTGCCGTCAAGACGGACTTTAACCGTCCTGGACAAGTCAGGCTCCTTCCACACCTGAACTTCGAGCACGTCCCCCACACCGATCAGATAATCTTTTTCCGCTTCGGTTGATTGATCAGCCCTCACGGCCAATGGCCAAATAGTGGTAAAAAGAATCGTAAGAGAGAATAGAAGATATGACATTTTATTTTTATGTGCATTTTCCACGGCAAAACCTCCTCCAAAAAACAATGCAAAGCTTAAAAAAACAATAGCGAATAATTAAATCATGTTATGCGGCGTTAAAAAAAAAGGCAACAACATTCTATGGTTCTAACCATGTTATAATATTTTTTATCCGAACACTCCTGCCTCTTTCTATTGCCTTTTTCCCCGCTTTCTTCTATCCTGACCTACAAAACAGTTCCTTTTAAAAATTGGAAAACCGTTAGAGGAATTTTATGGTCACTTTATCCCGTTCCGCGCTTTTTGTAATTTTATTATCTTTTTCCTTTCTTCTTTTTTCCGGCTGCTCCAATCCTGATGTCAAAAAACAGGCCCATTACGATAAGGGCATGGAATATATCAAAAAGGACCAAACCAAGGCAGCGATCCTGGAATTCAAAAACGCCATCCAGATTGACCCCAAATATGCCGAAGCCCGTTACCAGCTTGGCCTGGCCTATCTCAAGACCGGCGAACCCAAAAGCGCTTTTCAAGAACTGCAACGGGCGGCAAGCCTTGACCCGACAAATTATGATGCCATGCTGAAGACAGCGGAATTTCTGCTTCTTGCCAAACAACCCGAGGAAAGCCGGGTGCAGATCAATAAAATCCTTGAGGCCCGGCCTGATCACGCGGAAGCCCTTGCCGTTCTGGCTAATATTGAACTCGTGGCAGGCAATATCGACAAGGCCCAGGAAGCATTAACCAAAGCCATGGCCAGCCAACCCAAACTCGACCGGCTCTATATCCTGCAGTCCAGAATTTATACGGCAGAGAAGAAGTATGAACAGGCGGAACAGGCTCTCTTGAAGGCTTTGGAACTCAGTCCTGAAAAGATGTCAACCCGCCAGACTCTGACTGCCTTCTACCTGAGCCGGAAAGAGGATGAAAAGGCGAAGGACAATCTGTTCAAAACCATAAGCGATTTTCCCTCTTCCCCTGTCCCGCTTTTAGAACTGGCATCGTTTTATATGAACAGAAAAGAATTCCCCCAGGCGGAAGAAGCCCTTAAAAAAGCCCTGGCCCTTGAACCGGACAATGAAACAATTCCCCTTTACCTGGTCGGCTTTTACAAAGAAACAGCCAATTTCAGTAAAGCTGAGGAAACGCTGAAGCAGCTCATCACCACCAGCAAAAACCCGCTGGCCATTAAGGCGATGCTGGCTGATTTATATTTTGACCAGAGAAAATTTGATGAGGCTGCAAGCCTTGTTACCGAAATACTCGGGGGAAATGACAAACTCCCCCTGGCTCTCCTGGTCAAGACCAAGCTTGCCATTAAAGACGGCAAAAATGATGAAGCCATTGCCAGTCTCGATCAGCTAATCAAGGAAAACCCCCGCTGGGGAGAGGCATATTTTCAACTTGCCCTTGCCCATCTGAACAAGGGTAACATGGAATTATCCCAAAAAGCCGCGGCCGAGGCAGTTAAATTCATCGGAAGAAACTCCCAGGCGCATACGTTGCTGGCCCATCTTCACCTCCGCAAACGGGAATTTGACAACGCCCAGAAGGAGGCAGCTATTTCATTAAAGCTTGATCCTCGCAATATTCAGGCTGCAATCATACTCGGGCAAAGTTTACTCTATGCAGGCAAGACAGATAATGCCTTAAAGGCCTTTACCCAGATGCATGAAATGCTGCCGGAAAGCATCGAAATCCTCCAAAATCTGGCCATGACCAGACTTGCGAGAAAGGAATATGCCGAGGCAATCCCCCTGCTTGAAGAAGTACTGAAGAAAAAACCTGAGTATACCCCGGCCCTGGCAACTTTGGCGGCCATTGATATGCGCAACAAACAGCCCAAGAAAGCCATTGACCGTGTTCGCCGCCAGCAGGAGAAGTACCCTGACAACCCCGGCAATCTTCTGCTCTTGGGCGATCTGCTGTTAAGCCAGGGCGAACTAGATGAGGCGACCACCGTTTTTCACAAGGCACAGGAGCTTGCCCCTGAAAATCCCCAGCCCTATATGATGCTTGCCCGCATCATGCAAAAAAGCGGGAAAAGCAATGAGGCGATTGCTCAATACCAGTCATTACTGAAGAATAAGCCTGATTCTTTACCGGCCCTGATGGCATTGGGACCACTTTATGAACAGGTCGGCAAGCCTGAAGAAGCCAAGAAAACCTACCGTCAGGTCCTTGAGCGTGACCCAAAATTCGCCCCGGCAGCAAACAATCTTGCCTGGCTCATCACCCAGGAAGCGAATCCCGACCTGGGCGAGGCTCTGCAGTTGATCTTGATTGCCAAAGAGCGATTACCAAACGACCCCAACATCAGTGATACCCTGGGATTTATCCATTACAAACGGGGTTCCTATGATCTGGCCACCAGTCAGTTCAGAGAAGCCCTTACGGCTTTACCCAATATGCCCACCATCCGCTATCATCTGGCCCTTTCCCTCAAGGGCCAAGGTGCCGACGCCGAGGCGCTGCAGGAATTAAAAGAATGCTTAGGGGAAAATATCGAATTTCCGGAACGCGAGGAGGCAATGGAACTTCTTCGCTCCTGGCAGGCCAGCCAATAAGCAGGTTATGCCAAGAACGTATGTGATCGGCGATATCCACGGCTGCCACGCATCTCTGCTGGAACTGCTCCATAAAATCCAGCCGGATCTCAGCCGTGACACGATTATTTTTCTTGGCGACTACATTGACAGAGGGCCGGATTCAAAAAAGGTGGTCTCCGAAGTTATCCGCCTGATGGAGGAAGCTCCGGGCCGAGTGATTCCCCTGATGGGCAATCACGAGCAGATATTTCTCGCCTCCCTGGCCGGGGAAGAACGTGATTTCTACCTGCGCATGGGTGGCGATAAAACCCTGGAAAGCTACGGCGTCATGCCTCCCTTTACCGGCCGAATTGCCGCTCACATCCCTGCCAGCCATTATCATTTTTTTAATGAACTGCTGCTTTACTGGGAAGACAGGGATTTCATCTATGTCCATGCCGGCCTGCAACCCCATGTGCATTTAAGCCAGCAGTCACCACGCTGGTGCTGTTGGGCCAGGGACCAGTTCCTGGATTCACGGTATGACTTCGGCAAGCGAGTCGTCTTCGGCCACACCCCTTTTGACACACCTCTCGTAGATAAAAACAAAATTGGCATAGATACCGGTGCTGTTTATGGTGGCCGTCTGACCTGCCTGGTGCTGCCGGACTTTGAGTTTATCAGCGTTGCTGGATTGCGGATTGCGGATTTCTGATTGGGGATTTAACATCATGTCTGCTGAACTTTAGGCACTTGAAGTACTCCAAGTACTTTAGGCACTTTTTTACTTTTTAAATCTCCAGCATCCGGTCCAGGGCCAGTTTTGCCCCGGCAGCGGTTTGCCCATCCACCGTGATCTGATTGACCACTTTGCCCTGTGCCAGATTATCCAGCACCCACAGCAGATTGGCGGGAGTTATGTAGCTCATGGTGGCACAGGTGCACGGCGTCGGGGCCAGCAGATGAATGGTTTTGTCCGGATGCTGTTTTTTCAGCCGGTTCACCAGGTTGACTTCAGTGGCGATGGCCCAGACAGCCCCTGCCTCGGATTGCCGGACCGCCTCGATAATTCTTTCAGTGGAACCATAGTAATCCGCCTGCCGCACCACCTCCCAGGGGCTTTCAGGATGCACGATGATGCGGATGGAGGGGATTTTTTCCCGCCATTTATCAATCTGCTCCACCAAAAACTCCTGATGAACATGGCAGTAACCGTTCCACAGGATGGTCCGGGCCTTTACCAACTGCTCCACGCTGTTGCCGCCGAGTTTCTTACCCCGCTGCCAGACTACAATCTCATCATCCCCAACCCCCAAAGCCTTGCTGGAATTTCTTCCCAGATGCTCATCCGGGAAAAAGAAAACCTTTTCTCCCCTTGTCCAGGCCCAGGTCAGAACCCGCTCCGCATTGGACGAGGTGCAGACAGAACCTCCCCGATTGCCGACAAAGGCCTTAATGCCGGCTGAAGAGTTCACGTATGTAATCGGGATTACCGTCTGTCCCCCGCAAACCTCTGCCAACTCGTTCCAGGCGGCGGCAACCTGCTCAACGGTGGCCATGTCCGCCATGGGACAGCCGGCATTGAGATCCGGCAGAATAACCGCCTGATCATCATCCATCAGAATGTCGGCGGATTCCGCCATGAAATGCACGCCGCAGAAAATGATATAGGGATATTTCTCCGAGTCAGCGGCTTCGCGGGCTAGCTTGAGAGAATCTCCAGTCAGATCGGCAAACCGAAAGACATCTTCCTGCTGATAATGATGACAGAGGATAAGCACCTTGCCGGCCAGTTCCTTTTTCCTGGCAGCTATTTTTTCAAAAATGATTTCCGGCTGTTCAGTCATGTGCAATACTTCCTTACAATGGGAATAAAAAAGGGGCTTACTTCTCAATAAGCCCCCACTTTTCAGAACTTAATTTTTAGGAGCCGTTACGAAATAACATGGCCATGTTATTTTTTTACAACGGCTTTGCGTCAATCAGGCGGTGCGCACCCAGGTTGCCTGGGGCCCTTTATGCCCCTCGGTAACGCCGAAAGAAACAGCATCGCCCTCGGCAAGCTGGTCCATAACAAGATCCTTCAAGGCATTCTCGTGAAAATAAATCTCACGTCCGTCATCGGCAACAATAAAACCATAAGATTCAAAGGGAGAAAGACGCTTGATCACGCCTGATCCAGCCCCTATTTCACCTCCGGTTTCAGGCACCTTACTGGTCTGCCTCCTTTTTCGCTGTAATTCCTTTAACTGCAATCCCAGGGTATCAAAAGCATCAACAAGCAAGGGTGCTACCGAATCTCCTTTTCTCTTGACGACCACTGTATCATTAGGAACACCCGTTACAAGCCGGACTTCATAGCCGCCCTGCTTGTGGGACGTCGTCTCCTCAATGGTTACACGAAGGTTGAGAATAAGCCCGGGATGATGACGCATCAACCGCTCTTTTTCTTCCTCAATTCTATCCTGCCAAGATTTTCTTACTTCGAGATTACGGCCTTCAACCTTTAGTTCCATACACGTCCTCCATGAAAAATTTTGCCGCTTCAGCTTTCAATACGGCAATGGAACGTCCATCCGGCCTCGGCAGTCGGGGCCGGACACATCGAGTACATTTATGCTATCATATTATTTTTTTTGGCTCCACCATTCTCTCGTTATTAGTTGTTTTTTTTCACGCCGTTAGGTAAATCTCCGCCGAACGTCCTCCACTCTTTTCAATGACTTACCACAGCGTGGCAAAGAGATCCCGCCAGCAGAAATTGCCTCTAGTAAACTATCATAAGCCTGACAAACCTTTTCGTGCCCATGACAGATCAAAATCATATCAGCCCCGGCCGTAAATGCCTGCACGGCAGCCTCGGACACTGTTCTTTCATTTTCAATGGCTCCCATTTCCAGATCATCGGTGATAACCAGACCGTCAAACCCGAGCTCGGCACGCAGCAGATCAGTGAGAATATACTTTGACAAGGTTGCAGGCGTTGCTGCATCCAGATGCTCATAAATGGTATGGGAGGTCATAATTGCTGCCACATCAGCGGCAATAGCCTTTTGAAACGGCACAAGATCAAGCTCTCTGATCTCCGACTGTGGCCGGGCAACAACGGGCAGCTGCAGATGGGGATCAAGCTTTGCCGCGCCAAGACCGGGGAAATGTTTGCCGCAGGCGGCTACCCCCCCTGCCTGCAGACCCTTTATCACCTGGCTGCCCAATTGCCCGACTACCTGCGGATCAGCCCCCAGAGAGCGTTTTTCCATGAAAAAACCCTGTCCAACAGGACACACATCAAGCACCGGGGCCAGATTCATATTGATGCCGGCCTGCACCAGTTCCCCGGCACAGGTTGAGGCGTAGTCCGCCAGCGCGGCAACAGGATCAGCAGCCCCGGCCAGCTGTCTGGCATCGGCAAACTGGGTAAACGGGGCCGGCAGACGGGCAACCGTGCCGCCTTCCTGATCTATGGCGATCAACGGGGGCGGCAGCTTGACCTGTCGGCAGGCTTCCTTGATATCAGTGCAGAGTTGTCTGAGCTGCTCCGGGCTGTCGACATTGCGCTTGAAGATGATGAAGTTATTAATGCCGCGTTCACCAATCAGCCGCAAGGTGGATTCGTCAAGATCTCTGCCGGGGATACCCACCATGAAAAGCTGGCCCAGCTGGGCAAATTTGCTCATTATATTTCCACCCTTTTACTGATAGACAACAGGATCAACCAACCCCGCCTCATAAAACCCCTTCAACCGCAGCTGGCAGGCATCGCACCTGCCGCATGCCTTGCCCTCACTGTCCGGGTCATAACAGCTGTGGGTGCGGCTGTAGTCAACACCCAAGGCCTTTCCTTTTAAAATAATCTCTTTTTTCGTCAATTGCATCAGTGGGGCGTGAATTTTATAATTTCTGCCGCTTTCCACCCCGGCCCGGGTGCCCAGATTGGCCACCTTTTCAAAGGCTGCGAGG
Organism: Pseudomonadota bacterium; assembly: GCA_018816555.1. GTDB lineage: Bacteria > Desulfobacterota > Desulfobulbia > Desulfobulbales > SURF-16 > SURF-16. The sequence continues at coordinate 40,297 of JAHIVT010000097.1, read as the reverse complement.
TATTCCGGCCGGCAATCAGGGTAACCGCTGTAATCAAGCACATTGATGCCGATGAAAATATGAAAAGCGCCCAGCACTTCAGCCCAGGCCATGGCATGGGACAGGAAAATGGTATTGCGGCCCGGCACATAGGTCACCGGAATTGATGCTTCCATCTCCTCGGCGCTCCGGTTTTTCGGCACGGGGGTATCACTGGTCAGAGCGGAACCGCCGATCTTGTCAAGATCAAGGTTTAAAACAAGATGCCCCTCCGCGCCCATCAGCCGCGCGGTCTCTCTGGCGCGGTCCAGTTCAACGGTTTGACGCTGGCCGTAGGAAAAACTCAGGCAATAACAGGCATACCCCTGCTGCTTGGCCATAGCCAGCACTGTGGTGGAATCAAGTCCGCCACTTAACAGGACAACGGCTTTTTCTTTATCTGTGCTCATGATATTTTTATTTTTTTCACCACAGAGCACACAGAAATCACAGAGAAATATTTTTTAATACAGACAGTTAACTCTGTGGGCTCTGTGCTCTCCGTGGTAATTTTTCAGTTTACGAATCAATTTACTCTGCAAGAAGCACCGGCATGGAATGGGTCAACCGGATTTCCGCAGGCCCCACAACGGCCTGATAGGCCATCACCTTCACCCCCTGCTCGACAACTTCCGTAAGCGTCCTGGCATACAGCGGATCAATATGGGCCGCCGGGGCAAAAACCTCCCCGTCCATGCGCTGCACGCAGAAGAAAATCGCCGCTCCATGCCCGCCATGGGCAAGTTCCGCCAGCTCCCGCAGATGTTTCGTACCCCGGCTGGTTATCGCATCCGGAAACATGGCTCGTCTCCCCTCTACCAGGGTGCAGTTTTTTACTTCCATATAGATTTTCTCATTCCCACGAAAAAGCAGAAAATCAAGCCTGCTGCCGGCGGAAACCTTGACCTCGGCCTGGATCCGATCAATCTTGCCAAAATCTGTTATCACTCCGCTTTCAATGGCTTCCCGCACCAGATGATTGGTGCGTCCGGTATTGATCCCCACCCAGAAGCCATCCACCTGAATCATCTCCAGAGTAAAGGGATATTTGCGGGCCGGATTATCGGAGCAGGACAAAAGAACCGGATTTCCCGGCTCAAGACAGCCCCGCATGCTGCCGGTATTGGGGCAATGGGCTGTCAACTCGGTTCCGTCGGCCAACACCACATCAGCAAGAAACCGTTTGTAGCGTTTTTTCAGCCTGGCTGAAAGAAGATTTTTTAATTTCATTGAAAATTAACAGTAATTGAGGTCCAATATAACTGCAAGCTTTCCCATGAGGCCATCTTGAAAAATTGCCCTCTGGTCCGATTACTGCGTCTCGCACGAAAATAAAATTGCTCACATATGCCCAATATGTTGCGCTTTTTATTTCCGCCGTTTCTTGTACTCGAACCAGATGCCTAATTTTTCAAAACACCCTATAGATTTCAGGAATTATGATTGATAGAAAACGCTCCCCTAAAACCGTCCGGCAAAAAAAAGCCGTGGCCCTCCGCTACGACAAGGAAAAAGACGCATCCCCCAAGGTGATCGGCAAGGGAACAGGTCTGCTGGCGGAAAAACTGCTGAAACTCGCCAAGGTGCATGATATCCCTATCCATGAAGACGCCGATCTGGTTGAAGTCCTCTCCAGGCTCGATCTCAACGAAGAAATTCCTGAATCGACTTACTTCATTGTGGCCGAGATTCTGGCCTTTGTCTACCGGACAAACCAGAAATTCCAGGTATAACTCTCAACCGGGAAAATTCTTCCCCCCCATCGCCTCTTGCCATTCCCGCTGCTGACCAGACTGCCCACCTCATCACCCGGGCCCGTCACCGACCAACCCATGTAACAGCTTAATTTGAAAGTATAAATTTTTCTGCCGCAAAAAATCAGCAGCAACCTTCGCCCCACCCCAACCACTATAAACCGTTTGGCACATGAGTTGCAAAAGCCCTCAAAAAACATTGTTGTCGGAGGATTCATGTTTATAAAAAACCGTTTAGGCCTCATTGAAAGCACGGAAACAATGCTTGCCCAGAGCCAGCGCTTAAACCAGATCACCAACAATCTGGCCAATGTCGATACGCCCGGCTACAAAAAGGAAGATGTCACCTTCTGGGAGATGCTCTACACCACCAACCATAATCGTCCGCGCGTCGGTAAAGCCCTTAAACTACTGACAAACCAACAGGAAGGATCAGCCAAGAATACCGGCAATCAATTGGATTTCGCCATCAGCGGCAACGGGTTCTTCAAGCTGCAGACCCCCCAGGGTGTCCGCTATAGCAGGGCCGGCAACTTCCTCCTCAACAGCGAAGGGCAACTGGTTAACCCGGACGGCCATCTGGTTTTAGGTGATGGCGGACCCATCGTCATCAACGGCAACGAGGTGTCCGTGGCCACGGATGGCAGCTTGATGGTTGACGGCGTTAATACCGGCCGGTTTGACATCGCCACCTTTGCCAACCTGACTGACATCGAAAAGGAAGGAACCAACCTTTTCAGACTGAAAACGCCCGGGGCCCAGGAGCAAGCTGCCACCGACTTCACGGTCAGACAGGGTTTTATCGAAAGCTCCAACGTCTCCCTGGTCAGCGAGATGACCAGCATGGTCGATCTGCACCGGGCATATGAGACCCAACAGAAGGTGATCCGCACCTTTGATGAGATGGATGACAAGGCCATCGGCACTGTTGGAAAATTGACGAGTTAACGGAAAATTTGACTCTTTTAATAAAAAATACCACAGCTACCCCGCAGTAAAAACAGCCGCTGTTGGCTCATCATAAAAAATTAATGCAACAGCAGGAGAAAAACATGATCAGAGCACTCTTTACTTCCACCACCGGCATGAACGCCCAGGAACTGCAGCTCAACGTCATTTCCAATAATCTGGCCAATGTCAATACCGGCGGCTTTAAAAAAAGCCAGACCCAGTTTGAGGATCTTTTTTATACTTCCCTGCGGGCGGTGGGTGCGGAAACGGTGGGCGGAAACCAGGTACCCACCGGCGTGCAGGTCGGCATGGGGGTGCGTTCAACTGCTGTCTATAAAATCTTTACCCAGGGCGATTATTCCCAGACCGGCAACGAGCTTGACTGGGCCATTGAAGGAAGGGGCTTTTTTCAGATCGTCCGGGATGGAATTGAGTATTACACCCGGGCCGGGGCATTCAAGTTAGACAAGGACGGCTACATTGTCACCAGCAACGGCGACCGCCTGCAGCCGGAATTCGCTGTGCCGCCCGAGACCGTCGCCATCCAGATTGACTCGGGCGGTATGCTCTCCGCCCTGGATGCGGCCCAGCAAACTGTTGCCTCCGTGCAGGTTACACTCCATGACTTCATCAATCCTGCCGGCTTGAAGGCAGTGGGCAGTAATCTCTTTCTTCCCTCCGATGCCTCAGGCGACCCCCGGGAAGAAAATCCCGGCTTAAACGGTATGGGGACAATTGCCCAGAGCATGCTGGAGACATCCAACGTCAATGTTACCGAAGAGATGGTTAATCTCATTATTACCCAGCGCGCCTTTGAATCCAATTCAAAAGGTGTCACCACGGCGGACCAGCTCCTGGAAATCTCCAACAATCTGGTAAGGTAGTCAGGCATGCGTCATTTACGGTTACTTGTCATCCTTTTCAGCCTTTTTCTGCCGCAGCTCTCGCTGCAGGCAGGTGCCGGCCCGGACACCGCCATTGCCGCGGGAAAGGTTTTTGCACAAGGCGATCTGCAGGAAATTTTTACAAAAATTATCAAAGAAAATATTCCCGGTCACATCGAGGAATTCCGGATCAGCGACTTTTCGAGTCAGCCGCAGTCCCTCAACGTGCCGGAGGGGAAACTTTCTTACCACCTCACCAATCAGATTCTCTGCGCCACGCCCGGCAAAAAATTTATCTCAGCCGTTCTTGCCGTGGACGGCAAGGAATGCGGCAATGTAAAAATGTATGGCAATCTCCATTTCTGGGGAACGGTGCTCCTGGCATCCCACTCCATATCCCGCCACACCATCATCAGCGCCGAGGACATTGAAACCGATTTCCGCGATATCTCCATGCTGGGCGACAGCCTGATCAACACTCCCGGTCAGGCCATCGGCAAACAACTGTACAAGTCTTTGCGGGCAGGCGACATTGTCTTTGCCCATCTGTTGAAGAACCCGCCCCTGGTAAAAAGAGGTGATCTGGTGACCATCATCGCCAAAAGCGGGGGGGTGGAGGTATCAGCTCCGGGCGAAGTGAAAAACGCCGGCGCCATCGGCGAAATCGTGCGGGTGAAAAATCTGATGAGCCGCCGCATCCTGCAGGCCAGAGTTGTTGATGAAGGAGTAGTGGAGGTTGATCTTTAGTCAGCTCCTTTAAAATTTGCTCAAATCCCGCCCCCTACCTGGTTTTCCAAACACGGGTGGGAGATGAAACATTTCAGTTCTTTTGCAGAAAAACGGATGGACCTATGAAGAAAACAAAATCAAAACTGAAAGTTTTTGCCGGCGGCCTGGGCTGCCTGCTCCTGCTTGCCGGGTGTGTCTCCACCTCTGATCCCGGCAACCGCTCCACCATGCCGGACCGTTACAGTCTCCCGGAAGCCCGCACCAAACAGCTTGCTCCCCAGGAAGGCTCGCTCTATAGCGAGCAATCCATGGATCTTTACAAGGATAACCGGGCCTGCCGGGTGGGAGATATCCTCACGGTTGACATTGTCGAAACCTCCAACGGCAAAAAATACGCCCGGACAAAGACCGAACGGCAATCCAGTGTAGCCGGCGGCATCACCCAGTTTTTCGGCTTTGAAAAATGGCTCAGCAACAAAAACGCCAATTTTACCCCTTCAAGCAACAGTTTGCAGGTCGATCTGAAGAACGACTTTGAAGGAAAAGGAACCACCGAACGAAACAGCACGGTGACCGCCACCCTTTCCGCCCGGGTTATTGACGTCACCATGGAGGGCAACCTGGTGATTCAGGGCTACCGGGAGATCCGGGTCAACAACGAGACACAGTTCATCATTCTCTCCGGTCTTGTCCGTCCGCAGGATATCAGCCCCGGCAACTCGATCCAATCCACCAATATTGCCGATGCCCGCATCGAATACAGCGGCACAGGTGTTCTCAACGACAAACAGCAACCGGGCTGGCTGGCCAGAGGCCTGGATATTCTCTGGCCGTTTTAACAAGCAGTCATAAAGGGGAACAGGGGTAGGCAAATTTTTCCCTTCCCCTTGCACCCCTCTGAAACAACAGGAAGCCCTATACAGCTATCCTTGCGTTATCATGAATCTTTTTTATTTTTGCCATGTCTTTACCATGGCGGCACACCGTTTGCTCTGAGAGATGATCAACATACGGCGTGATGCCAAGGAGTGCGTATGAAATTCTCACAATTTTCCACCCTGCTGATCATAATAAGTGTTCTGCTCGCCCCGCTGAGCGACGCCAGGGCAGTCAGACTGAAAGACATTGCCTCGGTTAAAGGCATCCGCTCCAATCAGCTGGTCGGCTACGGCCTGGTTGTCGGCCTGGACGGCACCGGTGACGGCAACAAGTCGCCCTTTACCAGTCAGGCCCTGGTTAATATGCTGGAAAACATGGGTGTCCACGTCAACAAGGACGATGTGAAAGTCAAAAACGTCGCCGGCGTCATGGTGACATCCACCCTGCCCGCCTTTGTCAAAACCGGCCAGACCATTGATGTAACCTTGTCCACCCTGGGAGACGCCAAGTCGCTGCAGGGAGGAACCCTGATTGCCACCCCCTTGAAAGGCCTGGATGGCAAAGTGTATGCCATCGGCCAGGGACCGGTCAGCATCGGCGGTTTTCAATTTGACGCCGGCGCAAACGATCGGGTCCAGGAAAATCATGTCAATGTGGCCCGTATCCCGGGCGGTGCCACGGTGGAGCGGGAGGTGCCTGTTTCCTTTGCCGGCAAACAGGAGATTGTCCTGCACCTCAACACCCCGGATTTCACCACCATGTCCAGGGCGATAAATGCCATTGATGCCCTGCTTGAAGGCCAATACGCCAATGCCAAGGACAGCGGCACGGTGAGCATCACGGTGCCGGAAAAATTTGCAGGCAGCGAAGTCTCCTTCATGGCGGCCATAGAAAATCTGGAAATTGTGCCGGATAGCGTGGCCCGGGTGATCATTGATGAACGAACCGGCACCATTGTCATGGGTAAGGATGTGAAAATCAAGGAGCTTGCCGTTGCCCACGGCAACCTGAGTGTGCAGGTGTCCAACAATCAGGCGATCCCGTCTCAGGTGGATAACACCAATGTCACGGCCCGGGATCAGGAGAATAAGCTTGTCGCCCTTCATCCCGGGGTCACCCTGGGTGATCTGGTTACCGCCTTAAACGGCGTTGGCGTCACCCCGCGGGACCTCATTGCCATCCTGCAGTCAATCAAGGCGGCAGGAGCCCTGGATGCTGATCTGGAGATTATTTAAATGGAAAGTATCACCCCGGCATCAATTCAATTTCAGAAATCCCTGCAGTCGGTCGATAATAGAAATGAGAAGCAGTTTGCCGAATCAATCGAGAAAAAGAAGCTGCTGGAAGCCTGCAAGGATTTCGAGGCAATCCTGTTAAACAATATGCTTTCCTCTATGCGCGAAAGTATCCCGGAAGGGGGCCTCTTTGAAAAAAGTTACGGAGAAAAGATGTACCAATCCATGCTCGATGAAGAAATGACAAAAGAATGGGCCCATGGCAAGGGAATGGGCATCGGCGAACTTCTCTATAAGCAATTAAGCCGGTCAATCAAGCCCTCAGCAGGCGAGGACGGACAAAAATGAATGCACAAACTGCGATGAAAAATGACCAGAACGAGGATTTCACAGGTTTACCGCAAAACGGACAGGCCTTTCCGCTGCCGCTGATTCTTGATATCCTGAAACGGCAGATTGCCATCTCCTCGGTCTTTCTCGCCATCCTGGAAGAGGAAAAGCACGCCCTGATCAATATGAATGTTGCCTCGCTGATTTCTCTGACAAAGAAGAAAGAGAGCGAACTTGCCAAGATTGCCCAGCTCGACCACTCCCTCCAGGAGGTTGCCAGACGCATTGTCACGACCAATCCGCAGAACAATAAAAAGATGATCAAACTTGCCGAGCTGATCCCTTTTATGACCCGCGAGCAGACACTTGCCGTCAAAAGATATCGTGATCAACTGGCCGGACTGCGGGAAAAGATCAGCAGCAATAATCTCATCAACAAGCGTTTTGCCAGTGATACCCTCGGTTATCTGAACGATGCCATCTCGCTCATCTGCGGGGAGGTTACCGGTGATCGACTTTACAGTATGCGGGGACGGCAGCAGAGAAAAAACTCTGTCCCTTCCCTGGTAAGCAGAGAGGTCTGATAATGGTCGGTATTTCCCAGATTTTAAACACTGCCAAAGAGGCGCTTCTTGCTCACCAGCAGGCGGTTTCCGTGGCAGGCCACAATATAGCCAATGTTGATACCCCCGGCTACACCAGACAAACCCTGACCCTTACCCCTAACCTGCCTACCCCTGAAGGGGTCGGTTTTTTCGGCAACGGCGTTCGGGGCATGGAGATCAACCGCCATTACGACCAGTTCATGGTGAAAAGACTGATCGGCCAGAACTCCACCCTGAGCAATCTTGAGGCGCAGCAGCAGTCCATGCGCCTGGTGGAGACTTCCTTTAACGAAGTACCCGGTATGGCGGTCAATGAACTGATGAGTGAATTCTGGGCCAGCTGGCAGACCCTGGCCTCCTATCCGGAAAATCTGTCCACTCGTGATTCAACGGTGCAGAAAGCCAAGATCCTTATTGACCAGTTTCACAACATGAACACTGAACTGGCACAAACCAGATATGATATTGATGTCAGCCTCAGCTCGGCTGTCAATGACGTTAATGCTCTCACCAAACAGCTGGCCAAACTCAACGAGCAGATCGCCGGATCGGAAACCGATCTGAACAAGCAGAATGACCTGCGCGACCAACGGGACATTGTGCTTAACAATTTGTCACAATACATGGATGTCAATTATTTCGAAACCGGGACAGGGGCCTACACCATTCTCATGAGGGACGGTCATACCCTGGTTGAAAACAATGAGGCATGGCAGATTGACTGGCAGGACGACCAGCTGCAATGGATCAGCACCAACGCCAAAGGCACCCAGACGAAAACAGGCATCGCCACTGGTGCCGAGGTGGGAGGAAGTATCGGCGGCTGGATGGAAATATTCACCCAGGTCAAACCAGGGGTTGCGGACAATTATCTCGGTCGCCTGGATGCATTGGCCAACGCCCTGATCCGGGAAGTAAACCAGCAGCACAGCCAGGGTGTCGGTCTGACCTCTTTATCCGAACAACTTACCAGCGCCGATCCCGCGGCTAACACCACCCTGCTCACCAGCACCCTGGACCCGGCCCTGGCAACGGAAACCATCCCTGCCGGCAGTCTGACCATCAATGACCGGGTCATCGGCAAAATCGAAGGCGGCACGGCATCCTTCGGCCTGGCCAAGACCAAGGCGTATAGTGCCGCCCAGGCCATCAATAATGCCATTACCGGTGTACAGGCCAAGCTGACCACCCAGATCGCCGGCGATGCGGTAACCGCCATGGCAGCAGGGGAGGACGGCACGGTCATCAGCTTCCAGGTCAACGGCATTGATGTCAATTATACGGTTGACGCAACATCCGGCCCGCCTGATGACACGGATCCGGCCACCCTGGCCGCCAACATGGTTTCAGCCATCAATCAGGCCATCCAGGATTACAACGATCCAACCAATGTTCCGGAAAACATACCGAAAATAACCATTGAAGCGCTGGTGGGCGACGGCACCAACGGTGCGGCGGCCAATGCCATTATTCTCCGCAACACCAATGCCGGTGACGAGTCCCGCATCATTATCGACGGACTGGACACCGATCCGCTGTCAACGGAATTCAAACTTGGCCTGACCAACGGCACCTATGTGGCCGATGCCACCCATAACACCGGCGAGCTGTCACTCTTTTCCCATAAGAGCCAGATCGATATCAACGGCGGCACAGACGACCGCTACCTGGATCAACTGGGGCTCGGCGGCGGCAACGTCAGCAGCACCGATGAAGCAGGTGACGGCCAACTGACCTTTGACAGTTCGGATAATCAGGTGCTGTTCTCCATGATGGGTTACGACTATTCGGATGAACTGCAGACAGACGGCGGCAGCTTCAAGCTCTGGATCTACAACAGTGATGACACCCTGGCCCTGCCGCAACCGGTGGAAGTCCCCCTGGAACGGGCCTACACCCTGCAGGACGTGGCGGATGCCATCAATATCTCCATTATCAATGCCAGCGGCGAGGCAACCCCCTGGGTGGCAGCAACGATTCAGGATAACAAGCTGGTGCTGACGCCTGACAGCGATCACCAGTTTGCCTTTGGCGGGGACACCTCCAATTTTCTGGCCACGGCAGGACTCAATACCTTCTTCACCGGCTCCAGCGCGGATTCCATCGGCGTCAATGACGCCATCAGCCAGAAAGTGGATAATATTGCTGCAGGAACCGTCAGCGCCAACGGACAAATCTTCCGCGGCGACCAGTCCAATGCCCTGCTCATCACCAACATCCAGCGTAATGAATATGTACGGTTTACCGGCGGCAGCAGCGACACTCTCGACGGATTTTACAACACCCTGGTGGGCGACATCGGCATCAAGGGACGGACTGTCACCAGGGATTACGATTACAATGTACTGATTACCGATCAGATGAGCGCCATGAAGGATGCCACTTCCGGCGTGTCCCTTGATGAAGAGATGGCAGACCTCATTAGATTTCAGCAGGCCTACTCAGCAGCGGCCAAACTGATAACCTCCTCGGATGAAATGATGCAAACCTTGCTGCAGGCGGTGTGATATGCGGACAACTCTCAACACGATATACAGTATGATCGGCAATAATCTGAACAAGATTACCACCGATATGTGGAAAATAAACTACCAGATCTCATCCGGCCTACAGATGTCGAAAATTTCCGACAATCCGGTCAACATGGTGAGCGCCCTTGGCATGCGCTCCACCCTGGCCGAGATCTCCCAATACCAGTCAAATATCACCTTTGGCGGCTCCATGATCGCCGCCTCAGAAGAGGCGCTCACCGGCATCAAAGACCTGATTACCCAAGCCAAAACGAAAACCCTGACAGGCATCAATGACAGCCAGAATTTCGTCACCAGAACCTACATTGCCGACGAAATCCATGTTTATCTCGAGCAGGCCGTCACCCTGGCCAACACCCGCTGGGACGGCAAATATGTCTTCGGCGGCTTTCGGACAACCGGTTATACCGATACGGAGCCCACGCCCTTCATGCTCGGCTACATAAACGGATACCGGATCAACGGCAACAGTTTTCCCATTCTTGACACCATGCTCTCCGGCACCTTGGGCACCACGGATCTGGCAGCCGGGGATCTGTTGATCAACGGTGAGGATGTGGGAGCGGTCGTGCTGAGCGCCGGCACCACTCTCGGCCTCAACATGAGCGGGGCCGACAACCTGAAAACCGCCATCAACAACATCATCTGGCCGGCCGGCACAACCCCGGTCACCGCCACCATGACCACTCTTTATGCCGGAGGAGCGGAAACGGCAAACAGCAATCCCACAGATGTCAGCATCACCATCAACGGCGTCACCATCGACTACACCACCACCGGGGTTAGTCCTGCGGCTGATGCGGTTACCGCCCTCAATCAATACACCGATCAGACAGGGGTCCATGCGGAACTGGGCGACAATCTCAACGGCGGCGTAGCAGGTAGCGTGGTCCTGACCAACGCCATGGCGGGCGACGAGTCGGACATCGCCATCAACACTCTTACCGAGACGGCCAATCCTGCCGGCCCTGCGGCAGCCACAACCGGTCTTGCCGCAGGTACTTACTCCGTCGGCGCCGGCAGCAATACCGGCCAGATATCCCTGCAGTCAACCGAAGCCTTCGAGCTGACCAGCGACAACTATACCGATGATACCGTCCTTGACATTCTCGGCCTGGGAGGCGGCGGAGTCGGCTTTGCCGATGCTGCCAGCGACGGCATCCTGGTCTATGGCACCCAGCTAGAGGCAAACGATCTGACCATCAATGGCATACCGGTGGACACCATCAGCTCCGACGGGGTATCGGACGTCTTTTCCTCCTCTTCGGCCGAGGCGAAAGCTGCTGCCATTAACCGCATCAGCGATGACTGGATGAACGCAAGCGGCGAGACCATACCCGGCACCGGAGTGACGGCGGAGGTAACACCGATTTTCCGGCAGGCGCCGGCGGCGGTTTCGGCAGGTACCCTCGACGCAGGTGATCTGCTTATCAACGGCGTTGATATCTTTGCCTCATTAGGTCCAACGGCGATTATTGATGATGATACCGACAATGTCCTGCTTAACGCCATCAACGCCCAGCAGGCCAATACCGGTATTGTGGCTACCCGCAACGCCAACGGTCAGATTGGCTTAAAAGCCATAGACGGACGCAATCTCCATATTCAAACCTCGGCCACCGGCAATTCCATCACCCGAGCTAACGGGGCGCCACCCACCGGCGCCGCCGACAAGGTCTATTCCGGAACAATCCAACTCCTGTCCGACCGCACCTTCATGCTGGAAAGCTCTCTCTCCACCCCCTACCCACCGGGTGGTGGAGAGCCTGGGTTTGAGGCCATCGGTCTTACCGGCGGTTCGCAGTCAACAGGTGAGCCAACCGATACAGCCGACGATGGCAAGCTTTCCGTGCTCTCCGTTGCCCAGTTGGCCAACAACGTCCGCTATACCGGCGACAGGGAAAATGATGCGGAAATCAAAGTCGGCGCCGTAAGCAAGATAGAAATTGCCAAAAACGGTGAAGATGCCATTGCCAACACCGGCGCTTTCAAGGCGCTCAAAGATGTGGAGGATTATCTGCGGGGCAGAAACTACACCTTTGTCACCAGCATCCATCCCCAAGATAATATTTATGTGACATTGGATACTCTCAATGATCCTGAAGATCCGCTGGAAGAAAAATTTCAGACCGGCGATTTCACCATCACGGTGACGGACCATGATGTTTATCCCCCTCTTGATGTGGATATGAAAATTCCGGTGGACATCACCCTTGACACCCCGGAATCAATCGCCCAGAAGATCAACGGCATCCCGGGCTTGACCAGCAGTTGGGACAGCAGCGGCCACCTGCATATTGACAGCTCCGATCCCGGCCGGTACAGCTTCAATATCAGCAATGATAACAGCAATACCCTCAACGCCTTCGGCATCAATGCCCAGGAACTACAGAACCAGGGACTAACCAAATCCCTTGAAGACCTGGACAACGTAATGTCCTCCCTGTCCACCCAGATTTCCGATTTCGGTGCCCGGGCGAACCGCATCACCATTCAGACCGAAATTTATGCCAACCTGGAACTTGCAAACAAGGAAACTTTGTCAGAGAAGCAGGACACGGATCTGACTGAAGCCATTCTGAATCTGAAAGCCAAAGAAGTTGCGTACCAGGCGGCACTCAGCGCCGCCGCCAAAACCATGCAGCTCAGCCTTGTTGATTATTTGTAGGAAGAAGTGTTAGAGTAGCATTGAATTTTTTATCATGAGGGAAACACGTCTTGCCGGTCCCTGGCAGGCTCGGACACTTCTTTAGGAGAACCACTCTATGCTTATCCTTTCCAGAAAGGTTGGCGAGGCGATTATCATTGCCGATAACATCAAAATCAGAGTCCTGGAAAACAAAGGAGGCCTTGTCAAGCTGGGTGTCGAGGCCCCTGATCAGGTCATTGTCCATCGTGAGGAAATTTATCTGCGGATTCTAGAAGAAAACAAAAAAGCAGCCATGGATTCCCCGGATGATTTATCAATTTTGTCCGATGTTTTCCCCTTGAAAAAGAAAGAGTAAAGACAATGAATGTATTAAAACAGGATATCGAGCAGAGCGGAGCTGAAAAAAACATCACGGTGCAGACCAGTCGATTCGGAGAAATTAGTGTGGACAAAGAGCGGATTATTTCCCTGCTCAGCCCCTTTCTCGGCTTTCCCGAGTCCACCCGTTTTATTCTGAAATCCCACAGTACGAAGTCCCCCTTTATGTGGCTGCAGTCACTGGATAATCCGCAACTGGCCTTCGTGGTTCTTCCCGCAGCGCTTACGGGATTGGATTACCAACCGGAAATTCCGCGGCAGATCTTGAAGGAACTGCTGATAACCGCTGACAGTGACAAGGATATTCTGCTGATCCTCACCGTTCCGAAAAACAACCCCAAGGAGATGACAGCAAATCTTTTAGGACCGATCGTCCTGAACTCCAGCAAGCGGCTTGCCGTACAGGCTGTTCTTGATCCACAGAAATATGACCCCTGCTGGCGACTCTTCCCCGCCAAATGAGCACTTTTATGAAAATGGAATACCAGCAGAAAGGGCATAAAAAAAGCCGACCTTTCGGTCGACTTTTCAGACAATCACCCTTCAGAGAAGAGAGGAGTATTATTTGTATGGGATTTGATTTTCAGAGAGAAGATCATCCATCATTTTGTCTGCAATATCCCGTGCATCAACCTGATACGTCCCCTCATCAATCTGCTTTTTCAGGGACTCGATCATTTCCATGCGCATGGCCGGGGTCTGGTCCAGAATCTCTTTCATTTTCTGAACATCCCGTGAACTGCTGGAAAGATCAACGGTATCCGCCGCGGAGGGACCGGTGCTTTCGGCACCCCCTTCCAGCTTGCGGGTTTTTTTTACCTCAACCTTATTGTCTGTCCTGATCTGGGAAATGGCATCCGTTAACTTCATGATCAGCTCCTGTCCACCTTTACGCCCTTGTTAATAGGGATATTAAGACTTTTTCTCGTCAGTTACATACGCTCTTCTAATTACCATATCGACCTTTTTTTCACAAACTTAAAAAAAAAGTTCGCACCCCACTTTTATTGCCAATTTATTGCCAAAAAAATCCCCGCCTGTTAGAGTGCCGGCCATGAAAAATCAAGACTCTGTTTATCTTGTTGACGGCAGCGCCTATATTTACCGCGCTTATCACGCCATCGCCCCCCTGTCAAACAGCAAAGGGATGCCGACCCATGCAATATACGGGTTCACCAACATCCTGCTCAGAGTCATGCGCGAAAAAAATCCCACCTATATGGCCATGGCCTTTGACCTCAAGGGCCCGACCTTCCGGCATACCATATATGAGGCCTACAAGGCGAATCGGCCGCCCATGCCTGACGACCTTGTCTGCCAGATTCCTTATATCAGAAAAATCGCCCAGGCCTTCAATATCCCCGGCCTGGAGATGGAAGGGTTTGAGGCGGACGACCTGATCGCCTCCGCGGCATTGTGGCTTGCGGCAAACGGCCACCACGTCATCATTGTTTCCGGCGACAAAGATCTTCTCCAGCTCGTAGGCCCGGGCATCGTTGTCTGGGATCCCATGTCCGACAAAATGATGGACCCGGAGGCGGTTGCTGCCAAATATAACGTCGGCCCGGAAAAACTCAATGATCTCTTTGCCCTGATCGGCGACAGCTCGGATAATGTGCCGGGTGTTCCCGGCGTGGGTCCGAAAACAGCGGAAAAACTCATTAATGATTTCGGCAGTCTGGCCGGTCTCTATCAGAATATCGAGCAGCTCTCCCAGAAAAAACTTAAGGAAAAGCTTATCACCTTCCGGGACCAGGCATTTCTGTCACAAAAACTGATCGCCCTGAAAAGTGATCTGCCGGTACCGGAAGACATTGAAAAATATCGGCTGTTGCAACCGGACCAGCAGGCTTTGCAAGCTCTTTACCGCGAGCTTGAGTTCACCAGGCTTCTAAAAAACCAGACACCGACCGAGCCCATGGATACCAAGGGTTTTACCCTGGTGCAATCCCTGCAGCAGCTGCGGGATATCTGTACCATGCTGCACAAGAATCCGCTGCTGGCACTTGACACCGAAACCACCTCACTTGATCCGCTTACGGCCGAACTGGTTGGCATTTCCCTCTGCGCCGACGACAAAAAGTCCTGGTATGTCCCCATCGGGCACCAGGATGAGAACGGCAAGCTTGTATCCGGCCAGCTCAGCCTGGAAGAGGTCTTTTCCTGCCTGCGCCCCTTGCTCGAAGATCAAAAATTGACAAAAATCGGCCATAACCTTAAATATGACCTGCAGATTCTCAAACAGCACGGGCTGCTGCTCCAGGGTCCCCTGCGGGATACCATGATCGCCTCGTACCTGCTTGATCCCACCCGGCGCAGCCATAAACTTGACGACCTGACCGTGGAACATCTCAATGCCAGCATGACATCCTTTGCCCAGGTCACGACAAACGACAAACGACCGGATGCTTTCCGTTTCGTTTCCCTGCAGGCAGCCAAAGATTACTCCTGCGAGGATGCCTTCTCCACGTTTTTGCTCTGGCAACTCTTCGAACCGCAACTGCAGAAGCTAGATTTGTGGGATCTTTTTATCCAACTGGAAATGCCTCTGGTGCCCATCCTGGCCAGAATGGAGGAGATCGGCATCCTGGTCAATCCAGGCATGCTCTCCGCCTTGTCGGCAGAATTTGCCGCCCAACTTGCCATGCTGTCTGAAAAAATTTTTTCCCTGGCAGGCGAAGAATTCAACATCAATTCTCCGAAACAACTGGGCACCATTCTCTTTGAAAAATTAAAACTGCCCATGGGCCGCAAGACCAAAACAGGCTACTCCACGGACGTCAAGGTGCTGGAAAAACTCTCCGCCTTTCATGAATTGCCTGCTGCCCTGCTTGAACACCGCACCATCAGCAAGCTGAAATCCACCTATATCGATAAACTGGCCGGCCTGATCCACCCGCGTACAGGCCGGGTGCACACCTCATTCAACCAGACCGTCACTGCCACGGGCCGGCTGAGCAGCAGCAATCCCAACCTGCAGAACATTCCCATCCGCACCAGCGAAGGCCAGCGCATCAGGGAGGCCTTCATTGCCTCCCCGGGCCATACCCTGCTGGCGGCTGACTACTCCCAGATCGACCTCAGGGTATTGGCCCACTATTCAAGGGATGAGGCCCTGATTGCAGCTTTTATATCGGGGAAAGATGTCCACAACCAGACGGCGGCAGAAATTTTCCGGGTCCATCCTTCACTCATCACTCCCCAGATGCGGCGGGTAGCAAAAAGCATCAACTTCGGCATCGTTTACGGCATGAGTGCTTTTGGTCTGGCTGGTCAGCTCAACATCAGCCGCAAGGAAGCCCAAACATTTATCAACCGCTATTTTGATCTGTACCGTGGCGTGAAAAGGTTCATGAAGGAAATTATTGAGCAGGCCCGGCAGGACGGCTATGTCACCACCCTTTTCCATCGCCGCCGCATCCTGCCGGACATACAAAACAGCAACAAGACTATCAGAGAATTTGCCGAGCGTGCGGCCCTGAACACCCCGATTCAGGGGACCGCCGCAGATATCATCAAACTCGCCACCATCCGCGCTGACCAACTACTGCGCGAACGAGCGCTGAAGAGTGAATTACTGCTGCAGATTCACGATGAACTTATTTTTGAAGTGCCCCTGGCTGAACTGGAAACTACCACCGCCCTGGTAAAGGAAGCCATGGAAAACGTCCATGAGCTCGCCGTGCCGCTGGTGGTGAATCTTTCCTGTGGGCCTAACCTTGCTGCAACGAAATAATTGACATTTGCCGGCGCTCATGGCTAATTAATTGAGATTGGAGATGCCTCCCCGCAGTTTCGGCACTTTCCAGCCAGCGCATATCTTCTTTATACTTAACACCTTTTTACATAGAAGGAGCCGTACCCATGCTTGACCTTTTACGCCGGAAAGCACAGTCACCCTATCTGCAGGCTACCGTGCTTGTCATAATCGTTGTTTTTGTCTTCTGGGGAGTTGGCGGCAAAAATAAGGGTGCCCTGAATGCAGTGGCCACCGTCAATGGTGAGCCTATTACCCTGCAGGAGTTTGATCAGGCTTTTCAACGCACCATGGACAATTTACGCGCTCAGTTCGGCGGCAGCCTGCCCAAAGGTTTCGTGGAGTCTCTCAACCTGAAAAAGCAGGTGGTCCATGAGCTGATCCAGAAATCTCTTCTGCAGCAGGGCGGGCAAGAGATGGGCATTTATGTCAGCAGTAATGAAATCCAGAACGCCATTAAAGAAATGACCGTTTTCCAGAACAACGGTGTTTTTGACGTAACACGTTACAGAGAGGTTCTGAAGGGTTCCCGCCTGACTCCGACAAAATTTGAAGCAGGTCTGCAAAGTGATCTGCTGCTGACAAAGGTCGGCTCCGGCCTTGCTTCATTTGCTCTGGTCACGCCTAAAGAACTGGATGATCGCTTCCGTTTTGACAACAGTGAAACCCGACTCGATTATGCCGTATTTAAACCGGAAAATTACACCGGCAAGGTTAGCGTATCCGACGAGCTGTTGGCCCAGTATTTTGAGAAAAATAAAGAGAAATACATGACCCAGCCCCAGGCGAAAATCAAATACCTCTCCTTTCTGCTCAAGGACCAAATGGACAAAATCACTGTCCCGGCGGAAGAGATCGAAAATTACTACAAAAGTCATCAGGAAGAATTCGGTCAGCTGGAAAAACGGCGCGCCCTTCATATCATATTGAAAACGACCGAACAGGACAAGCAGACACGCCGGGCGGAAATTGAAAAAATCCTGGCCAAAGCCAAAGCCGGCGAAGATTTCGCCGCCCTGGCCCGACAATATTCCGAAGACGGTTCTGCCACCCAGGGCGGGGATCTCGGTTTTTTTGGCCGCGGGCAGATGGTGAAACCCTTTGAAGATGCCGCCTTCGGCCTGCAGAAAGGAGAGATCAGCGATATCGTTGAAACGCAGTTCGGCTTTCATATCATTAAGCTTGAAGACATTCAACCGGCCAACATCACCCCTCTGACTGGTGCCAAAAGCTCCATTGAAAGCAAATTGAAAAAACAGCAGGCCTTGAACAACGCCTTTGAAAAGGCTAATGAGGCATATGAAAAAATTATTTTTGCCGGCAGTCTGGCAAAATATGCTGAAAATTTTAAGGTAACGCTCTCGCAAACCGACTTTTTCACCCAGGCTGCTCCTCCTGCGGCCCTGGCCAACGAACCTACGGTCCTTGATACGGCTTTCTCTCTGAAAAAAGGGGAACTGAGTTCCATTATCGACAGCCCGGAAGGCTATACCATTTTATTTGTTGAAGACAGAAAAGAACCGGCGATCCCTGCCTTGGCCGAGGTGAAAGAGCAGGTGGAAAAAGACTTTATCACCGCTGAGGCCAAAACCCTGAGCCAGAAGGATGCCGAAGAAACTCTTGCCGCCCTGCGGGATGGGGAAAATCTTGATTTTTCGCAAAAAATCCAGGAAAAAGGTTTGACGGTACACGCTTCGGAATACTTTTCCCGCACTAAAAGAACGAGCAAGGATCTGCCGCAGGATGTTATCGCGGTGGGCCTCACACTTAATGCAGACTCACCCTATCCGGATAAGATAATTGCCGCGGACAACGTCTTTTATATCTGCCGCTTTAAGGACAAGAAAGACGTCGGTGACAACGACGAGCAGGCAAGAAAGGTTTTTGAAGCGCAGCTGGCTGCGGAAAAAAAGAAGGAACTGATGGATGCCTGGATCGATTATCTCACCAAAAGCGGGAAGATAACGATTAATGAGAAGTACCTGAACTAATTCCTAACTGTCATCGTCCCGCTTCCCCCATAAGGGGTCCTGACCGAAACGGTCCATCCACCAGTCTTCGGCGTCCAGGGTGTCCTGCTGCATCACCAGGGGGAAGCGGTAATTCTGGCAATAGGACAGCAGCACCTGATAGGCTGCAGTGATCTCATGCATGGCCACCGCACGTTGAGCAGATGTCCTGCCTTCCGCCAGGTCAGGGTGATGCTTTTTCGACATCCTGCGATAAGCCTTCTTAATTTCCCCAAGGGTTGCCTTTTCTTCAAGGCCGAGCAGGTCCCTGGCCGCCACTATTTTTTCCCAGTCTTTTTTGGTCATATCTCAGACTCTTTCTTCTTTTTCCAGCTCTTTTCCTCGCCATGGATCAGCCGGATAATGTTGCTCCTGTGTTTGATCCAGATGAGCAGACTGACAAAAATGGCCAGATAAAAACAGCTGCCGCTTCCCTGTTGAAAAAAAACCGCAACAGGCATCAGACCTGCGGCAATAAGCGATCCCAGTGAAACAAATCCCGAAAGAAATACTGCCGCAAAAAAGGCAGCTGCGCAGATAAGCAGTGCCAAAGGGGAAAGATAGAGAAATATTCCCAGGGCTGTGGCCACTCCTTTGCCGCCCCGGAACCGGAGATAAAGCGGGAACAGATGACCGATGAAAGCCGCGGCGCCGCAGAGCATGACGATATGCTGCTCAAACCCCATGGCGGAGGCCGCAACCATGGGCAGCAAACCTTTGGCCGCATCAAGCAGCAAGGTAACGGCTCCGATTTTTTTCCCCAGCAGTCGGCTGACATTGGTTGCGCCGATATTGCCGCTGCCGTCTTTACGCACATCGATACCGGCCAATTTACCAAGCAGGAGGCCAAACGGTATGGAACCGATAAGATAGGCGATAATGATAAAAAAATAATCCAATGCTGTGATCTCTTGTGAGTTTTACTTGCGCAAATAGGAAACAGCGCTGCGCAATTCATTATGAAAAATACCGACAACAAGTTAAGCCAGATTTTCCTATAACGCAATCCTCATTCGCGGTATATTTTATCAGCAAATGGAAAAGAGAGGCGTAACAGGCATTTCAGGAACCGCTTACCTGTTTCATCCGGCCATTTTTTTATGAGAGGAATTAATTATTGTGAATCCTGACTTCATGCATGAGGCAATCAGACTTTCCAGGGAAAAATCTTTTCAAGGCGAAGGCGGCCCTTTCGGAGCTGTTATCGTGCGCGACGGGAGGATCATCGCCAGGGGTTGGAACCAGGTATTGAAAAACAATGACCCTACCTGCCATGCCGAGATGGTTGCCATCCGCAAGGCCTGCCGCAAATTAAAGGACTACAGTCTTGCCGGCTGCTCCATATACGTCAACTGTGAACCTTGTCCCATGTGCCTTTCCGCCCTTTACTGGGCCGGCATCGACAAAATCTATTATGCAGCAGGCAGAAAGGATGCTGCTGATCTTGGTTTTGTAGATGACTTTCTCTACCAGGAACTCCTTCGGCAGCCTGATGACAGAAAAATGCCCATGGAGCAAGTAATGCGCCCAGAGGCCCTATCGGTTTTCAAACAGTGGGCAAAGCTTGATACCAAAATAATCTATTAGCTGATACCTAAAGTTTTCTTCCCATTGGTCAGCTGCCCTCCTCTCACCTTCAATCACCTGTCGCTGATTCGAGGCCCGGGCTTGTCAAGCGGCATGGAGCGGCCCATAGCAGAACCAGTCGGCAAAGATGATGTTGCCTCTGCACGCATTTTTAACCGATTGTGCCTAAATGATTTGACAAACAGTTACCGCAACAATTAGGGTATTGATTATCTCTCGATTTTCCCAGCACGCCTCCTTGACCGATTTATTGAAAATAAACAAATAACCACTAAATTGGAGTAGTTTTACTGTTTTTTCTTCTCCCCCTCTTTATTTAAAAAAACAGGAGAATCCTTGATGAGTCCCCATTTCGGCCTGATGGATGAAACCAAAATGAGCAAGGTTGACGCACTGCTTCTGCGCTGTAAGCTCCATTGGCGCTGCGGGGTGCGGAGGATGCGGGATAATAAGGCCGGAACCGGACTTGCCACTCTTTATGACGCGCTCCTTTCCGCCATGCGCTGGTATATCCTCACCTATCTGCACCAGGAACTTGGCGACAATGGGGAAGAAAAGCTCGAAAACGAGCGGTTCGTTTTCTCGCTGCTCCGCAGGGCCGGCATCCTGGACAAATCTTTTGATCTGAAATTTATTGAGGAAACCGTGGACAGGGCACTTATGGAGGAAGATATAAGCAGTGAGCAGGCAAGAGTCATCACCCAGCTGGAACAATTTCTGACGCGTATCGGCGTTCTCCCCTTTGACGGAGCGCAACTGCCTCCCGAGGATCCAGCAACCTTTTAACCTGCCCCCTCCCCGACAACCCCGTTCGTCGATTAATCGTATTTTTTTTACAAAAAGATAGCAGAGAAAGAAAAAATACCCTTACAAAACCGCAGCTTCAGTAATATTTTCAATTTTTTATGTGAAATTTCAGCATATTATCCACAAAAATCTTTTTTCCTCAAAAAACCTACAGTTTGACCTAAGTCAAGGCCGCTTCCTGCTGTTTTTGCTAAGATCTCCTTAAAAGCAGCCAATAAATCTATTCAACCAGGAGGAATATCATGTTTTGTTATCAATGTGAGCAAACAGCCAAAGGTAAGGCCTGCACATCAATCGGCGTCTGCGGTAAGACAGGCGATGTCGCCGCGCTGCAGGATCTTCTCATCCATGCCGTGCAGGGGCTTTCCCTTTATGCCATGGAAGCAAGGAAATGTGGGGTATCAACCCCGGAGACAGGGCTTTTTATCTGCGAAGCCACCTTCTCCACCCTGACCAATGTCAATTTTGATGCCGATCGTTTTGTGGCCTTGATCAACAAGGCCGTGCAACTCCGAAAAGAGTTACAGGAAAAAATCAAGGCAGCAGGCAGCAAAAGCGATTTCAGCCAGCCCGCGGCAAATTTTACCCCTGCCGCGGATCTGGCCGAGCTCATCAAACAGGGTGAGGCAGTTGGGCTGAATGCAACGAGCGATGAGAACCCTGACATCTTATCTCTCAAGCACATTCTGCTCTTCGGCCTCAAAGGTGTGGCAGCCTATGCCGACCATGCCAGAATTCTCGGCCAGGAAGACGACAAGGTTTATGCCTTTATCGAAGAAGGCCTGGCCTCCATCCTGCGCACCGATCTCAGCCTGGAAGAGTGGATCAATCTTGTGCTGAAATGCGGGGAAATCAATCTGCGGGCCATGGAGCTGCTGGATGCCGGCAACACCGGCACATTCGGCCACCCGGTACCCACCACGGTTCCCCTTGGCGCCAAAAAGGGCAAGGCCATTCTGGTCTCCGGCCATGATCTCAAGGATCTCGCCGCCATTCTCGCGCAGACCGAAGGCAAGGGCATCCATGTTTACACCCATGGCGAAATGCTGCCCTGCCACGGCTATCCTGAGCTGAAGAAATACTCCCACTTTTACGGTCATTACGGCACCGCCTGGCAGAATCAGGCCAAGGAATTCGCCGAATTCCCCGGAGCCATCGTCATGACCACCAACTGTATCCAGAGGCCGAAAGATACTTACAAGGACAACATCTTTACCACCGGCCTGGTGGGCTGGCCCGGGGTCACCCACATTGCCGGCAAGGATTTCAGTCCGGCCATTGAAAAAGCACTGGCCATGGAAGGCTTTTCGGCGGACACCGACAAAGGCAGCGTCATGGTGGGCTTTGCCCGCAATGCAGTGCTCGGCGTGGCTGACAAGGTAATTGAGGCGGTAAAAAATAAGGACATCAGGCATTTCTTCCTGGTGGCAGGCTGCGACGGCGCAAAACCTGGCCGCAACTACTACACGGAAATTGTTGAAAAAATCCCGAAAGACTGCGTGGTTCTCACCCTGGCCTGCGGCAAGTTCCGCTTTTTTGACATGCAGCTTGGCGACATTGGCGGTATTCCACGGCTGCTTGATGTGGGACAGTGCAACGACGCCTATTCCGCCATCCAGATCGCCGTGGCCCTGGCCGGCGCCTTTGATTGCGGGGTCAATGATCTGCCGCTTTCCATGATTCTGTCATGGTACGAGCAGAAAGCAGTGGCCATCCTGCTGACCCTGTTTTATCTGGGCATCCAGGATATCCGTCTGGGACCGAGCCTGCCAGCCTTTGTTACTCCGAATGTACTTGATGTGCTGGTGAAAAACTTCAACATCAAACCCATTTCAACCCCGGATGAGGATCTGAAGGCAATTCTGGGCTAAGTTTTAACGCGCAGGGGGAAGGGATGCGTCCTTCCCCTTTTTTCACTGAGGAGGCAAGTTATGCAATGCCCAGGACAGGACAGCCGCTATTGGGAAAGCGCGGCAATCTTTGAGGTGAAATGCCCCAAGTGCCAGCATCCCATTGAGTTTTTCAAGGATGATGCCAGCAGAACATGCAGATCATGCGGCCACCGCATGCTGAACCCGCGAATCGATTTCGGCTGCGCGGCCTATTGTCCCCACGCCGCCCAATGTCTCGGCTCCTTGCCCGATGAACTCAAGACCACGGCAACCCAGTCCCTGAAAGACAGGGTGGCGGTGGAGATGAAACGTTATTTCGGCACGGATTTCAAACGCATCGGCCATGCCGGCAAGGTCGCCCATTATGCTGAAGAGATCAATCGTACCGAACAGGGTGACCCGGCCGTTGTCCTCATCTGCGCCTATCTGCATGATATCGGTATCAGGGAGGCGGAAAGAAAGTTCAACAGCAGTGCCGCCAGGTACCAGCACCAGGAGGGACCGCCTGTGGCCCGGGAGATCCTCACCCGTCTCGGAGCGGATGAGACGTTGACCGAAGAGGTCTGCGATATTATCGGCCATCACCACCAGCCGCGGCAGGAAGAGACAAGCAACTTCAAGGTGCTCTATGATGCCGACCTCATCACCAATCTTGATGAGGCACAGAAGGAGTCACCGTCGCCCCAGGATCATCTTGCCAAGATTATCGACAAATCCTTTCTCACGGAAACAGGGCGGCAGGTGGCGGCAAAGGTACTTTTAAAAAATCAAACGAGCTGAAACCATGAAAATAAAACGTAAAATCATAGAAATAGACGACGAACTCTGCAACGGCTGCGGCCAGTGTGTCACAGGCTGCGCCGAAGCAGCTCTGCAGATCATTGACGGCAAGGCCCGCCTGGTGGCGGAAAAATTCTGTGACGGCCTAGGCGCCTGCCTGGGAGAATGCCCCACCGGAGCCCTGAAAATCATTGAACGGGAAGCGGATGATTTTGATGAAAAGGCAGTGGAAGAGTTTCTCAAGGTAAAAGAAGAACAAAACAAGGTGGCTGCCTCCATCCCCTGCGGCTGCCCATCCGCCAAGATCCAGAGTTTTTCGGCCCAGTCCCCCTGCCAGGCCGCTAACCAGCCACGGACCATGAGCGGCAGGTCCGCCTCCGCCCTCTGTCACTGGCCGGTGCAGATCCGGCTTGTCCCGGCAAGTGCGCCGTTTCTCGAAAAAAGCGATCTGCTCATCGTGGCGGACTGTGCTCCCATTGCCTACCCTGATTTCCATCAGGATTTCCTTCAGGGCAGGGTGGTGATGATGGGTTGCCCCAAATTTGATGACAGGGAGAGTTATATTGCGAAATTTGCGGAAATTTTCAGCACCCGATCCATTAAAAGCATCACCTCGGTCATCATGGAGGTGCCATGCTGCGCCAGCATGCGTTCCATCATCAGCGAAGCACTGCAACGGGCAGGAAAAGACATCAAACAGCAGGAATTTGTCATCAGCGCCAGAGGCGAGATTCTGTCTTAAACAGTACCGGACAGGCCTGAAGCAGGGAGTATTTCAAGAGAAAGGGGCCCATATGGCTGCAGCCAAAAAGTTATAGGTGATATGAAGGCGGAGAAATGATCCAGGGATCTTTTCTCCTCACTCCTTACTTTTCACTGCCCTCGGAACCGTCGATGCGGGCCAGTGCCTGCCGGGCCAGTGCCCCGACGGTGGTTTCAAGAAAGCGGCGATTCTCGTAGAGCCTGACAGGCTGCCTGATGTCAACAAAGCCGCGGATATGATAGGCTGCCTCTTTAATGCGGAGAATACCGAAATTGCGGCTGGCCAGTCCTAATACCACCTCATCCGGGGATTCAAGAAAGAGAGCCATATAACCGTCCCCATCATATTTCAGGATCAGGTCCGGTCGCACCATGGCCAGCCGGCCGATACCCCACAGCAGACCCTGCTGCAGGGCCGGGAGTTCCAGGAAATTTTCCTCGCGCATGTAGGAGACAAGCATGTGGGCATACTCTTGGGCCAGTTTCCGGTTAACCGCCATGATCTCGCCCAAGGCCTCCGGCATTCCCCAGCCGATGCCCCCGGATTCCTCGTTGAGATTCCAGAGGATGCGCCGCATGATCACCCGGGCCGCTTCCATGTCGGTCCGGACGATGGCATCCATGACCTGGCCGATGATGGTGACAGTATTCCATTTCACCCGCTCATCCGCCTGGTAGAGACCGGACATCAACGAGGAAATGACCAGATGCGGCGGGAAGAGGGCCACCTCTGCGAGAATATGCTCAAGATCATCTTCTCGCAGAAGCGGCATCAGCTTTTTCTTTATGGCCCGTTCTTTCAAAGAAAATTCACGCGAGCTTGTCCGTAAACAAGCCCTTAATCTGTTTCCCGGCAAACCCGGGAGATTGCTCTGATCTTCCCGTCTTATTTGGCCTTTACCGCCTGGCCCACCTTGACACCCAAATCAAAGCATTTCTGAAAATCTTCATGGGTGGGAACGTTCTTCACCTTGATGCCGGGATCAACAATCTCGGTGCCCATTTCCTCAAGAAATCCATTGATATGCTTCACTGCCTCGCCTGACCAGCCGAATGAACCAAATGCCGCACCGACTTTGCGTTTGGGCCGCAGCCCCTTGAGATAGGTCAAAACATCCGCCATGGTGGGCAGCATGCCGTTGTTCAAGGTGGGAGAGCCGAACAGCATCGCCTTGGCATCGAGAATTTCAGTGATAATATCACTGCGGTGGTTCACCTTCAGATCCATCATCTTGACGCTGATACCTTCCTGAATCAATCCCTGACAAATGGCCCTGGCCATTTTTTCCGTGCTGTGCCACATGGTATCGTATACCACCACAGCCTTTTCCTTGGCCTCGTAGTTGCTCCAACGGGCATAAGCCTCAATGATCTGTTGCGGATTCTTGCGCCAGATCAGCCCATGGTCAGGGGCGATCATATCGATGTCCAGCTTCATTTCCTGGACAGTCTGCAGCAATTTCTGCACATTGGGGGAAAAAATCATGAGAATGTTGGCATAATATTTGGCCGCATGGCTCATCAGTTCCTCCTGACTCACCTCGTCATTAAAGCGTTCGGAGGTGGACCAGTGCTGGCCGAAGGCGTCGCTGGATATCAGGAGCTTGTCCTCGGGAATATACGAGAACATACTGTCCGGCCAGTGCAGCATGCGGGTTTCAAGGAAATGAACTGTTTTTTTGCCCAGTTTGAGAGTGTCGCCGGATTTTACCACTTCCAGGGGCCAGTCCTTGGGATGAAAATGGCTCTGAATCGCCTTCTCTCCCATGGGTGAGCAGAAGATCTTCTCCGGCTTGATCAGCTCCACCATTTCCGGCAGACAGCCAGAGTGGTCCATCTCAACGTGGTTGACAATGATATAATCTATTTTAGCCGGATCGGTCAGTTGATTGATGCGGTTCAGCATTTCGTTTTTAAAGGGCTTTTTCACCGTATCAAAGAGGGCAATTTTCTCATCCATTGCCAGAAAAGCATTATAGGTTGTCCCCTTGTAGGTCGAATACCCATGGAAATCGCGGATATTCCAGTCCACTGCACCAACCCAATGAATATTTTCCTTTATCTCCACTGCAGCCATACTCGTCCTCCTGTATCACATCATTTATCTTGTTAAATAATAGAAAACACTTACCATCTAATAATAACATTGGCAATTTCAAAAAAATCTCAGCCCACAAAAAAGGCCACCCTGACACGGATGTCATGGTGGCCACAGATTTTTACTGCTGCTACTGCTGCTACTGGGCTGGCGGGGTAAACACCCTTTTGGCCAGTTCCAGATCAATGGCAAACAGTCCGCTTTTATCCTTGCCGATCAGTTTGAACTTCTCCAGCACTGAACTGGCCGAGGCCTCCTCCTCAACCTGCTCAGAGACAAACCACTGCAAAAAGTTGTTGGTGGCATGGTCCCGCTCGTCAAGAGCAAGATTAACGAGACCATTAATCAGTGCGGTTACCTTCTGCTCATGAGACAATACCTCTGCAAAAACATGCTGCGGCGTCTTCCACTCGGAGGGAGGTTGGGCAATGGCCGCCAGAATTGCCCTGCCGCCACGCTCATTGATGTAATCATAAATTTTTATGGCATGAACGAGTTCCTCCTGGGCCTGGATCCTCATCCAGTTGGCGCAGCCGGCCAGACTGACTGATTCAAAGTAGGAACTCATGGAGAGATAGAAATAAGAAGAATAGAGCTCCCAGTTCACCTGTTCATTGAGAGCTTTTTCCATGTTTTTACTTAGCATCAACTAGCTCCTCCACAATCCATGCAAGTTACAGTGGGCTCGGGCATGGACATCTTTTGCCGCCGTTTGAAAAGTTGCTTCCGGAGCATCACCCGGTTTCAGAAACTGCCGGAGCACCTTGTTGCCGGCAACAAGCTCGATCCATTCAATATAATGTTTTTCTTCCATGGGATGGGGTACCGACCCAAGCTTCACCTTGTATCCCCCATCAATTTTCTCGATAACAGGAACATGTTTTTCCTTGGCGGCGTCAACCGTATTTTCAACAAAAAGCTTCATAGGCTGCCCACAGCAGACAAGCTCACCCGCGCCCGCATGAAGAACCTCGACTATGTTTCCGCACAGTTCACATTTGTAGACTTCAAGCTGTTTTGTCATCCTCTTCTCCTTTTCATTTGGCAGGAATCCATCCAAAGTTACGGCGCGCAACCAACTCCTAAGATGCTTACGCCGTTGCTTTTTTCTTGTGCTGGCAGATCGGGCATAGACCGGTAAACTCGAGCCGGTGGCGAAAAATCTCAAAATCCGTCATCTTCTGGGCCTCAGCCTCGAGATTATACTTCGGCGTCACATCGATGTCGCCAACCCGTCCGCAGTCAATACAGCGGACATGGGAATGGATGGTGATGTCTCCATCGAACCTTTTCTGGGTTCCACCAACATCCAATTTCTGTATAATACCAGATTCTGATAGGATTTCCAAATTTCTGTATACTGTCCCCAAACTGATTTTCGGCATCTTTTTCCGCAACATCTGGTACATATCATCTGCCGTGGGATGAGTCTTAACCTTCCGTAATTCCTCAAGAATTACCTGCCGCTGTTTGGTCATACGCAGTTTATTCTTTGCCTCCATCTCAACCTCCTTCTATTTGATAGAAATAATTACTAATTACATTAATATTTTTTTTTGAATTTTACAAGCATCTATCTATAATTATTTTCTTTTTTATGCATTATTTTCTTATCTTTCCTTAAACCTCACAAAAAAATTTATTTATCTGCTCCTGTATTTACTTCTGTCTTTGCGGCATCGATCATCAACAATTATTATGCGATCAAGAACATAATCATTACAAACATTGAAGACTGATCAATGGAGGATATCGTGATGCAACTGAATTGTGGTAGATGGCTTTCAGCAATCAACAGATGACAATTTTGTTACCATGATGCCGATTCGGCACTGGACAGACAGCAAGATAAGATGCCACATATTTACCTGCATAGCGGCCTATGCTCTGCTGCGGCTGATTGAGTTAAATCTGAGACGTGCGGAATTGATGAGGTTGACGGCGCATGCTGCGATGAGGCCCATGAGGCAGCTTCACTCCTTCCTCATGTGTTTCCGGGTCCAATGAAACCTGAGCGCATGCTGGAAGAACCTGATGAAGTCCAAGCGCTAATTATAAACGCCTTTGGTTGGGAAATTAAAAATGGGGCCTTACAGGAATTCAAGCCATAACATATTGAAATTACGCCATTTTATTGGATGAAACAGGGTAAGCCGGATAAACTCCTGTTTGAGCCATTCGCTCGCCAGGTTTCATGGAGTTAAATAACAACAGAGGGCCTGCATTTGATGCAGACCCTCTTATTTTGGTGAATGTGTACCTTGATTTTACCGAACCAGGCCAAACTGGGCAGCAATTTCCTCAAGACTCAGAGGGGATGTTCCTCCGATATAATTCAGTAAATCGACCCCATCAATATCATTGTCTTGATCCGCATCTGCGGTCAGGCCGCTAATCGTTTTCTCTATTGTACCAAATACTATATAACCGACGCTTTCCGCCAAATGACTGGCATCCGAATCAACCGATTGCTCCTCATCGACTTTAATCTGCATTCCTGTTGCCGTCAAAAGCTGGTAGCGCAAACTGGCCGGATCATCATCATCCGTTGTCTGCATTCCTGCTAACATGACAGGTGATAAGCCAAACAGTGTATTAAAATTAATGCCAAACCATTCATCGGTCACTTCCTCTTCTGTTTTTCTTACTTCATAAACAAGATCCCCCAATATACCGGCTGATGGTTCCCAGGCAATATAACTTATCGTTTCCTGCTGGTGAATCTGATCGCTGCTGTTTTGTTCCTGCAACATGTATTCAAATCCTGCCGCGGTTACATTTCTTACTCTTCCCGTTACGGCACTGCTTTCATTAACCGTGTTTACGGCTGTCAATACCACCGGTACCGTGTTGAATTGACGCGCAAAATCTTTTTGGGCAAAACTTTCGCTGTTTGCAGTCGCAAAGGTTCCGGCCTCAACCCTCACTCCGTTTTCCAGCACATAGCTACCTGATTCCATGGCAATATAGCCGACATTTTCATTCGCGTGCTCAACAACCTGCTGGTATTCCCAGTTCTGGAAACGAATATTAAAGCCTGTGCGCTGCACATCGGCGATGCGTATCACTCCGGAAGTTTTATCGTTATCGCTGGCCGGTTCAGCGACAACCACAGGATTTTCTATCGGCTCTGAGAATGGAACCCATTGCCAATCACCATCCACACTTACTTCACCCGTTTCCATGATAAATGGGGGTACCGTTACCTCGATATCCACAACTTTCCTTGCTGTCCCACCATCATTATCCAAAACAAATAATGTCACGGAATAAACACCGCTAATGAGGAACCGATGCTCAGTCATTGTCCCGCTACCTATTTCCCCATCACCGAAGTTCCACGAGTAATTGATGATTTCTCCATCAGGGTCATCAGAGGCTGTACCATCGAATACCCACTGTGCCGAATTATCCGGCGAAACTGTTGCGGTGAATGCGGCTACAGGAGATATATTTTCAATATCTCCAACTATCGTTATACTGGCCACATCCTGGGAGATCGCGCCACTGTTATCCATTACGATCAGTGACACTGTGTACTGTCCATTTACCGAATAGGTATGATTGGATGAAGGTCCACTTGCCGTGCTCCCATCACCAAAATTCCATTGGTAACTAACAATCTCGCCGTCAGCATCGCTTGATGCTACTCCGCTCAATTCCGCTGTAAATGGTGAATCAACTGGCAACTGATATTGAATCACCGCCACCGGGGGTATGTTTGCCGGCTTCTCAGCTATCATGACCTCCACAGTTGCCAGGTTTGACTGAGAATTCCCGTCACTGGCTGTAAAGGTGAAACTATCAGCACCTATCGCATCGGTATTTGGCATGTAGATAAATTCACCTGTAGCAACGTTTGTTATAATCGCAGATCCCATGCTCCCATTACTGGCAATCGAATAAGTCAAGGAATCCCCATCAGCATCCGTAGCATTGAGTGTTCCACTGGCGGAATTTCCCAGTGTTGTCTCTAAACTTCCATTTGTCGCCACTGGGGGTGTGTTGCTTATTTGTGCGGTCCAAAATACTTCTGTTGAATAGTCGCTCTCAAAATTATCTGTATCATAGGCGGTTGCCGCAAAATAATATGTTATTCCCGGCGTTAAATCAGTTATGGTTGCGGTGGTTTCTGTTTTTGGCACCAACAGAACACTTTCGTAATTTCTGCTCGTTTTCCCATAATGGATTTTGTAACCTGCTAAATTTGTTTCTGTGTTCGCGGTCCATGTAAATGTCGCATCAGCCGCATAGAGATACTGCCATCCCAGCAATAAATACAATGCCGTGAAGATCAACCTACATAGCCATTTCTTCCTCTCCTGTAGGCTCAGATTCCGTTTCCTTGCTTGCTTCATTCCCCATCTTCCCTGCAATATTTCCGTTTTGTGGGGCTTTTTTGCCTCAGCCGCGGTATTTTTTGCAGTTGCCTGAGATTTCTGGCCATCAGAAAACTTTCGAGCAGTATTCTTATTTGCTATTGGTTGTGTTCGCATAAGCGTTACTTTAATGACCTTTTTACTACCTTTGGCCTCAACTAGTTTATGATGGATTTTGCAGTAATACCCAGTTCAACCATTTCATCTGCTTTTCTGAGAATTTATCTTTCTTCTTTTCCATAAAACTACTGAACGACTCTTTGTCATTAAACAAAACCGCATAATATCCTTCGGCATAGGCTCCATGGCCAAGGAGTGAGATTTTCCCCTCCTTTTCGAAGCTGACGATCAAATCCTGATTTCTATAAATAGTGGCATTTTCCTGTTTGGAAATGACACCGTACTTTTCCCTTTCAAAATAGTTTGCCACAAATCCGACAGTTACCAAGGCAAGGATGAGTGCAGCAATAGATGCTATCTTTGTAAATAAATTGTAAGTTTGCGGGTTAAAAATATCTTTGCTTGTGAACGGTATGTATTTACAAATTGTCCTTTCAATTTCTCTTGCCGGAGCAGGTATTGCCAGAACGGCTTTTCCTGTATAATTTTCCACATCACTTTTTGCCACATCATCCAGCGGATCAACCATTGCGACCGTTAAAATTTTTTTCTTTTCTTCAATTCTTAATGGTATCACTCCGTATTTCTTGCATAAATATCTTGGCAATATCCTTCTCACCTGTGGATCAAATTCATCTTCAATTTTTATCCGCGGCACTCCTTGCTGTTTTGACAGGATATCAATTAGTTGCTCATCGCTGATGCACCCCATTTTCACCAGAATTGTACCTAATCTTCTGGTGCCAGTGACCTGAATCCGCAATGCATCCTCGACGTCCTTTGGACTTATCATTCCGTTTGCTATTAAGAGCTCTCCAAGTCGTTGTTGCCCTGTCATGTTCAATTCCTCCGGCTTCACTTTTTCATTTTTATCTGGCAGACCTTCAAAGCATCACAGCAAGTTATATACCTTGGTCCATCTCCATTCAAATTTACGCCTGACTTACAATTTCATTATAGCAAAAAAAATCCGGGAATACAGGCGTATTCCCGGATTTAATTTCCAGAATTTGAAGTTATATTTTTTATTGGAATTTTACTGAGTTGTCATTAATTCCTTAAAAAAAATAATTGATGGAAATTTTTTAGAATAGACAACCGGTTTTGTACTGCTTGATTTTGCAACAAATATTAATTGGTTAATTCCATAAGTTTCTGCGCTTTCCAATACAAGTTCATTATCATCGGCAAGCAGACATTTATTTCTGTCAATGTGGACAATTTTTTCGAGTTTTTCCCAGAATATAGGATCTTCCTTGGCAACACCAATTTCTTCAGAACATATAATTTTATCAAAATATGGCTCAATATCCGTATTTGCCATTTTAATGGCAAGTGTTTTACTATGTGCGTTTGTCACTAAATAAACTTTTTTGCGGTTTTCTCTGCAGAATTTTAAAAAATCTATCACGTAAGGATGCACCTGAATAAGATGATTCATTTTGGTCTTCATTTCGGCAATATTGAGACTAAGCTCCTTTGACCAGTAATTGATGTCAGTCCACTCTAAGGTCCCTTCCTTGCTTTTATATTTCCCCATTAATTCTTCGTATGCATCCCAAAAATTCATTTTATGAAGTTGCGCATATACTGTTGGGACATGCTCCTCCCAGAAATAATCATCAAAATGTTTATCAAGCAGAGTCCCATCCATATCAAGCAAAACAGTTTCTATACTGTTCCAATTGATTCTTGGTTCAATTTTTTTCATAATTTATTCTTTTACTTATTGTTGAAGATTTCCTCGATGGTTTTAATTCCTATCTTTGCAGAAAGAACAGTTTGGAGATATTGATTAACTTCATTTTCTTCTTCCTGTCTCAACAGAAATCCCGGGATTGGTTCAGCTGTTAAAGTATTTCTTATTGCACTTTGTACTCTTTCATCATCACTGATATGTGTTTTTACTGCTTCGTTTACTTTGTGATGTGCCAGTGCCAGCAACACATCAAGCATATTTCCCCAATATCCCTTTTGCCCTAAATGTTCAATAAGCTGCATTGTTACCGTATTGATAACTAATAGCCTTTCATTCAGGTGTGCCGATCCATAATCATTACAATATTTTGTCGAGGCAAAACTTCTGCAAGAAAATGGCCTTACCCCATAGAGAGTACAACATTTTTCCTCTAAAAATGGGCATATTTCCTTTCGTTGCAACTGTTCTAGCTCTGTATGCTCTGCGTTTTTTTCAAGGCACATTCGCGCAAAGCCGTTTGTTGTCAAGTTGACATTCTGTGTCTGTCTCTTTTGTAGCAGTTTATCTGCAAACCACTTCTCCTTATTTTCCAGCAAGATATAATTATAAATATATTGCCCTTCAACAGCTGTGATCATGACATTTTGCGTGCAGCATAGAGAACAACCGCGATGGCAGTGAAATGTTTCACTCTCAATCCACTGATGGTATTTCGCAAAAATTAATTCCAGTATTTTATTTTTTAATCCAATCATTTTTATAATGGCTGTTTTGCATTTTTTTGAATGTTTCAACCGCAATTTTTAACAAATTTTTTGAAGGGATTTAGGCGGATAATTTCTTATTATAAGGAAGGAAATGAGATGGAGTTGTGACTGTTTTGATTGTCCTGCTGCCCATCATGATCCCATTAAGAAAGAATCATAGTAAGTCGCAACGCCACGAACGACTATGACTCTTAGTCAGAGGCCTCATATGATCAAACCTTTAACCAACTCTTTCACCGTTGCAATCTTATTTTCCAGCAGATATTTTTCGAGCCCGTCAACTAACTTTTCAGCGGCCTGTGGATTTATTAAATTTGCTGTGCCAATCTGAACTGCAGTAGCACCAGCCAGCAGAAATTCAACCACATCTTCAACTGTGCTGATTCCTCCAATACCGATCACCGGCACCTTAACCCTTTGCGCAACTTGCCAGACCATGCGCAAGGCGATCGGCTTTATGGCCGGCCCGGATAAACCACCAACCTTGTTTGCAAGTTTTGGTCTTCTTGTTCGTATATCAATCGCCATCCCCAACATCGTATTAATAAGGGAAATAGCACTCGCCCCACCTTCCTCGGCAGCTGAAGCCATAGCAGTAATATCTGTTACATTGGGAGACAGTTTCATGATAATTGGCTTATTACTTCTTTCGCGCACACTCCTGGTCACATCATAAACCATTTTTGCATCCGTGCCGAAAGCAACACCACCTTTTTTCACATTCGGACAAGAAATGTTCACCTCGATCGCTGCGATATCCGTGTCATTTAAGCGTTCAGCGAGGGCACAGTATTCTGCAAGAGAATCACCAAGGATATTGACGACAATCCCGCAGGTGAATTTCTTTAATTGCGGCATTTTATCCGAAAGAAATTTATCTATTCCCGGGTTTTCCAGCCCTATGGCATTCAACATGCCACACGCTGTCTCGACAATCCTCGGCGGAGGATTACCAATTCTGGGTTTTAGAGATATCCCTTTCACTACAATGGCGCCAAGCCTGTTCAAGTCGATGAAATCAGAAAATTCGGCCCCATAGCCAAATGTTCCAGATGCAGTCATGATGGGATTAGCTAATTGCCAATCCCCTATCTTCACCGTTAAATCCGACCTGCTTACAGCCATATCTTTTCCGCCTCGAATACTGGGCCATCTTTACAAACGTGCAGATACCCATCGCCAATCACATCTGAACCGGAAACCGCACACCCCAAGCATGCTCCGACACCGCATGCCATAACAGTTTCAAGTGATACCTGGCATGTCATCTTCTTATCTCTGCAATATAAGGCAATAGCTTTCATCATTGGCCATGGCCCACAGCAGTATACTACCCCAGGCCCTCTCTCAGATACAGCTCGCTCAAGCAGATCAATAACCAGACCATGATGCCCTGCCGTACCATCATCAGTTGATAGAGCAACCTGCAGATAATTCAATGAATTAAGTTGAGAAAACACATCCAGTTCTTTGGCTGTTCTGGCACCAAGCAGAGCGACAATCTCACTTTCCTGATTATACCTGGAAATGGTTTCCGCGAGAAAATGCAATGGTGCTATTCCCATACCACCGCCAACCAAATAGTGCCTCTGCTCATTGGCTACATGAAATCCCTTTCCGAGAGGCCCAATGACATCAAGCAACTCTCCAGCCTTCATTTTCGCCAGATTGCTTGTTCCGCGGCCGACAATTTTAAATAAAATGATCAGCAATCCTCCAGTAACTTGGTGAATTGAGAAAGGCCGCCGAAACAAAGGATCATTACTCTTTTCTTCAGAGGTCTTGACCATAACAAACTGCCCGGGCTTAGCAACATGGCAGATCGCCGGGGCCTCAATTGTTATCCTGCAATACTCATCTCGGCAGCAAATATCTTTTATTTCACCTTTCAGTTGGTATTTTGTTTTCTCGTAATGTGTCATTGTTTATCAACCTGCAAACTAGTGAGGAGCCGATGAATTCTTTCCAGATCCTCCAGGGAATAATATTCTATTTCAAATTTCCCCCTATTGCCATTCTGGATGATTTTACTTTTTGTCCCCAAGGTTCGTGACACATCCTCTGCAAGAGTTTTGCAGTATGATTCCGGGATAGTTTTCTTATTTACCGAGGCAATTTTATTTTTTTTACCCTGTTTATTTTTCTGAGCAGAGACAATTTTTTCTATTTCTCTTACTGACAGCCCCTGTTCAATAATTCTGTCCCGCAATTCCTGCAGCATTACTTCATCCGCAACACCAAGGAGTACCCTGGCATGCCCCATGCTGATTCGCCCATTAGCCACGTCTATCTTGATATATTCCGGCAATTGCAGAAGACGCATGATATTTGTTACTGTTGAACGCTCTTTGCCAACCTTTTTCGCGACCTCATCCTGAGTCATGTTAAATTCGTCGGTAAGTCGTTTGTATGCAGCGGCCTCATCAACCGGATTCAAATTCTGTCGCTGAATATTTTCAATAAGCGCTATCTCAAGACGGGCTTCAGGCGATGCCTCCTTCACCAGCACAGGAACCTCTTCAAGTCCCGCTAACTTTGCCGCACGCAATCTCCTCTCGCCAGCTATCAATTCATATTGATTTTCCCCATCCAGCGAGCGAACCACAAGAGGCTGAAGAACGCCCTGTTTCTTTATCGATTCAGCCAACTGCGATAATGCATGCTCATCCATTTCCTTTCTTGGCTGGTATGGATTAGCCCTTATATTGGATATATTGCATTTAAAAAATTCACCTCGTGGCCTATTTACATCATCCTCTTCCAGATCCAATTCCCCGGATAACAAGGACTGCAAACCTCTACCCAATCGATCCCCGTTTTTCATACCATCTCCAGTCAATAACCCCTTCACATTCAGGCAACCTGCCTTTTGATGAACTCCCTTCCGAGATTCATATAGCTGAGCGCCCCCACTGACCTGCTGTCATATTCCATTACCGGCTTACCGTAACTCGGGCACTCACTTAAGCGCACATTCCGCGGAATAACAGTTTTATAGACTTTATCCTGAAAGTGCAGCTTTACCTCCTTAGCTACCTGGAAAGTGAGCCTGTTTCGCCTGTCGTACATTGTCAGCAGCAATCCTTCAATTTTCAAATCCTTATTATATGATCTTTTAACCAGTCGAATTGTGCGAACAAGCTGGCTCAAACCTTCCAAGGCAAAATACTCGCACTGCAAAGGTATAATCACAGAATCAGCTGCCGTCAGGGCATTTAATGTCAACAACCCAAGGGAAGGAGGGCAATCAATAAAAACATACTCGTAGGATTCCACCAACGGCTCAAGAAGACGAGAGAGATAACGCTCCCTTTTCATGGCTGACATCAGCTCAACTTCAACGCCTATTAAATCGATATGCGTTGGCAAAACATCCAGATTCTCAAGACAACTCGATTTCCTGATACTCTTTGCCACCTGATCTTTATCCAAGTAGCAATGATACAGGTGCTTCTCCATTCCTTTTACGCTCACCCCCAACCCGCTCGACGCATTACCCTGGGGGTCTGAGTCAACAACCAGAATTTTATGCCCCAGCTTTGCAAGCGCTGCGGCAAGATTCACTGTCGTTGTTGTCTTTCCAACCCCACCCTTCTGATTCGCCAATGTAATAATTTTTCCCTTTGCCATCTTAAGATGATACCTCTATTAACCTTCAATCAAGAGTTGCGCAAAATACAGCACGCCGTTCCATATTGGCCTTCAAATAAAATGCGCCAACAAATTCCATAACATTATATTTACTGAATCAAATCATCTTAAACAAGTTAGTATTTTAAAAATCTCTCTTTTTTCTTTTTTTCTTCCCAATACACTTCCGCCTTTTCTTTTTCCACAGGCTTATTCATATTTTTATTTTTCATGATGTTCCACGTGGAACATCATGAAAAATAAAAATAATTTCAACATGTTAAGAGAGAATAAACGAGCTCGGCGGTACGAAGCATATCCGCAAGTTTAATATTTTCAGATACAGAATGAACATTTTCCATACCAATGCCGAGAATTGCAGTGGGAAGTCCGCAGGCATTAAAAAAATTGGCATCACTACCACCGCCAGCCTGTATAAATCGCACAGAACGGGACAAGCAAGAGGCTGCTTGTTGAGCGCGGACTACGGGAAGGCTTGCGGCCTCTAACTTCATTAGGGGATATTGTTCAGGGAAAGCAAAAACAAGGGAAGGTCGTGAGGTTATCAGATTATGAGGGTCGCGCCAGCTTGAAACAACATCTTGAAAAGTATTTTTAAATAAATCTATCGTAGAAAAGAGTTTAGAGAGGTTATGACTGCGAACCTCACCAGCAACGCGAACATAATCAGGGATAATATTTGTCGCAGTACCTCCGGCAATAAGACCGATATTGGCAGTTGTCTCGCTATCAATCTGCCCTAAAGGTAATCGTGAAACAGCATGAGCTGCAAGCTGGATTGCATTAATACCATGCTGAGGACGTAAGCCGGCGTGGGAAGCAAGACCATGAATCTCCGCTGAAATGCCATAGGAGGCAGGTGCACCGACAATAACGTTATCAATACCTGTGGAATCAAGGGAATAACCATATTTTGCAACCAGCAATGAAGGGTCAAAGGCCTTTGCCCCGAGAAGGCCAATCTCCTCACAGGTAGTAAACACAAACTCAACAGGGACAAAAGGTATATTTGCCAGAACAATCGCTATGATCACCTCTATGAGGATGGCAATACCAGCTTTATCATCAGCCCCAAGAACAGTATCACCTGAACTATAGAAAATATCGTTAATTTTGCGAACTTTGACACCGAGACAAGGTTTAATCACATCTAAATGACAATTAAAAAAAACAGGGTCAACATCATTGCGACTGCCGGAGAAACGGGCAACAAAATTACCACAATCGGAACCGGTAACCAAAGATGAGTTGTCTTCAAAGACAATATCAGCACCTAAATCATGGAACAGATCCTGAAGATAACATGATAATTTTGATTCACCTCTAGAGGGGCTGTCTATTTCGCAAAGCGTAGTAAAATAATAAGTAAGTCGATCTGAATTCAATAACATCGATTTAATCTTAATCAGATAGGTTATTTACAGTCTGCAGCAGAGAAACCTCCATGGCCCGAACTGGACAAGCAGTAACGCACAAGCCACAGCCAGTACACTTATCAGGATCAAAGAGCACTGCCATATCAGGTCTGCTTATGAAAAGGGCTTGAGTAGGGCAAATTCCGGTACAGGCTCCACATTGAAAACATTTATCATCATCTCTTCTGATAATCGTTGACAATGATTCGATTTTAACGCCAAAACCCTTGAGATAATCTAAAGCATCACGAACGTGTTGTTTATGTCCGAGCAACTCAAGAACCATTAACCCCTCATGTTGGGGAAGAATAGTTGCCTTAAGAATGTTAAACTCAACTCCATATTTCTGCACAAGTTTGCAAATAATTGGCTTATCACTTGTTTCTTTAGGAAACCGTAAAACATAAATTCTTGAATACATACTGTACCTCAAAAAAAATTAAAAGAAGGCAAAACAATTTAACTATCTGAAATTTTAGAAAAAAAACCTACACCTTGCATTATAAGCTCAAATCTACGTTGAACTTAGCAATGAAATTGATTAACTATCAGTAATTAAATAAGAAAAAATTATAAATGAAGGAAAAAAAACGAATGAACAATGAAATAAGTACAACAGAACTCATTAAAACAATAGCCGATTTTATCGAAATGGGCCACATAGAAAACATCGTAGCCATGTTCAAACAGGAGAAAGAATATTATCAATTCTCAGGCGAACTTATCAAAGATGAACGCTTTATCGTCAGGATGGGAATGGCAGTCCTCTTTGAGCAACTTGCTGAAATTCGTAAAAACGATCTCCCATTGGCTATTCCCTCTCTCATACCAGTACTAAATGAAAAAACTCCTTATATGAGAGGGGATGCAGCAACGCTGCTAGGAATAATAGACACTAACGAGGCATTAGAACTCGTTCGCGGTTTGCTTCATGACAGTGATCCGCAAGTACGAGAAATAGCAAAAGACATCCTGACAGACTAAAAAATCGACAAATAAAACCTTTCACCTGAAACACATCAAAAATCCTAACAGACCTTCTTCAAATTAAGCATCCTGCCCCCCCATAAAATCAATACACTCATACATAGCAACTCTGTTCAACCAAAGGAACATTTGACTCATGACAAAAATAAAGTTCTGTACGTAACGATAGTAAAAAACAGGGGCAACATATGTCAAAGATGTTTGGAGCACGAATTATTTTGGAGTTATTTCCACAAAAAATTAAAGTCAATGCCTCGGAAACTGAAGAATTACAGCAAGTTGAATATAAATTCAGACATCCTGACCTCGAGACTATCCACTATCGTGGGTTGCAATTGTCAACATATTGATTTTACGTAAAAAAATGATTTTTTGGAGATGATCAGCAGAGCGTGCTTGCCGATGCGGCAGGATTTTGATACGGTACCAGAATTCCCTGCCGAATCAAATTCCGTTAACCAGGCGAGGTGTTACCATGCCACAACTCCAGCTGCCGATTTTTGACCAGGGCATGACCCTGATCAACAACAATCTTGGCTACAAACGTGAGGGTAATCGCCTCACCTATTTTTATGGCAACATGCCGGTATTTATGCACGATGTGGATGACCGCCGCTCCTTCCGCATGATTACCAGCCAGTTT
>JAHIVT010000096.1 GCA_018816555.1 Pseudomonadota bacterium | reverse complement strand
CAGCCAGCCGTCGCTGCTGCCTGCACTGAAGGACGAGGTTTGGCCGGCGATCAGATAACCGCCGTCCGTTGCCTGGAGAACATCATAAGCCTTGTCGAATTCAGTACCGCCAAAGGTTTTGTCCCACTCCTTGTTTCCGTCACCGTCGGTTTTCATGAGCCAGGCGTCATAGCCACCGGCGCTGTCCGTGGAAGAGAAACCGGCCATGATAAAACCGCGGTCCCCTGTCTGCCGCACCGCATTGAATATATCGCTTGAGGTGCCGCCCAGGGGGGCGTTCCAGATCTCGGTGGGAGCAGACTCGGCCGGCGCCACCGGAGCGGGGTTATCCACGGCGCTTAAGGTCACTTCCACCTCTTTGGTAAAGCAGCCCCGTTCCGGGCAGTCGCAGTCCATACCGATCGGGCAGGCGCAAAGCAGAAAGAAGGGGGCTTCACCATCAAGCAGGATGGAGGTGCGGGGCGGATAGGTGTCAATGCCGATCACCGCCTCGTTTTCCGTCTCCACGTTGCCCACATAGTCCTCGGAGTAGAAATTCAAGGTATAATAGCCGTCGCTGGTAGAGCCGGCAGAGAGGGGTATGGTCGGATTGGTACTGGTCTGCCAGCTGCCTTCGTTGATTCTGTACCAGGTGTTCCTGACCCCGGAGGGGGGCGAGCCGTAATCAGTGGCGGTAAGGGGAATGGTCACCGCGCCGCTGCCGCCAAGGATGATCCCGTCGGCACAGCTGGTCTCCGGGGGAAGGCTGTCATGGAGGCCGGCCACCCCGCCAACTCTTAAGGAAGGATCGCCGAAGAGGTTAAACATCATGGCATGTTCCAGGGAGCGGCTGCAGTATGGGTTGAACCAGGTTCCACGGTCCATGTCGAACTTGTCAAGGAATCCGGTGAGCAGGAAGTTGCCGCCGGCATCAAAGATCTCCTCCAGCCAGTATTCCTCCATGGAGCGCCACATGTCGCCAAGGCGGTTTCTGCCGGCAACCGTGGCATGGGGATATCTGTAGCCCTGGAAAAAGAGCGATTCCAGTTCGCCGTTGGCAGGAAAACTGGCGCTCTTGGTGGCGGCCACCAGGCCGATCCAGCCGGTTTCTTCATCCGTGGTGCTGTTTTTGGCAAAGAGTTTTCGTTCCGGATGAAACTCGCGGTCCGCGGTGGCAGGCTGCATGGTGGCAGGAGGTGGGGCGTTGACGATGTAGGGGGCGCTTCTGCTGATGATGCCGCCGCCGGAATCGAAATCGTCGGTAAAGGTCATGTCCGGAAAAAAACCGCCGCCGCAGTGATCCCCCACCAGGGGATAGGTGGTTCCGTCAATGACGCAGTCGATGATCTGGTAATATTTCTCGTCGTCGCCGTCGTGGTCGGTATCCTGATAGGAATCGACAAAGGTGACGTTAAGCTCGCGACCCCCAATTTCCCGGTAGGGGAGATCCTGGCCGCCGGCCAGACTGGGGGCGAAGCGGGCCATTTCACCGGGAGGCCCACCGGCAAAGCCGCCGTCGCTGCAGCCGTCGGAAAAGGCGATGGTGAAGCGGCCGGTGTTGTTGATCACGGAATCATAGTTTGAATTGCCCATGCTCTGGGTATGGTCGTGGTAGGCGAGAAAACCGATATTTTCCAGGGCCGCGTCGGGCCGGTTGGAGAGGTAGTCGTCAGCGTTCTTGAAGATGTCGATCTGGGCTGCGGAGAGCCCGGTGCGGCTCATGCAGGCGGTCAAAGTCTCGCCCACATTGCAGTCGCAGGGTCGTTCCGCATGATCAACATTGGGGAGATAGAAGGACTGATCAAGATAGGAGGCGTAGCTGAAGTCAGTATCCAGGAAGGACTGGATATCGTTGAAGTGGATGCCGGGATCGCAGAGCCTGCCCCCGGCCGCCAGCAGGGTCATGTTGTGGAACCAGTCGTCCGGGGCAAGGGCGGTCAGATGCTCGTAGTAGATGATCTTGGCCACATAACTCTCCACCTCTGCCAGGGTTGAGGCAGGCACCCGGCCCACAGCCACATCGGGATGGAAATCGGCCCGGTCGGTGTTGACGGAGAAGGGGTTGCTGGCGCAGTCGCGGCTGGCCAGGTGCTCGCCGTAATAGGCGTCCCCGTCAAAATTCCAGGTGGAAAAGGAGCCGCCGCTATCGTAGAGGTCGGCGTAGTAGAGATCGCTGGGATAATAATAGAGGCGGGTGGCCGGAGCGTTATCATCTTCATGGGTCACCCAGCGGACCGGCAGTAGATCCATATCGCCCACCAGCATGACGTATTTGACCCCGTTGTTTTCCTCGAAGCGGGCAATGGCCCTTTTTACCTGCTCCGCCTCATCCGCACCGCTGAAATGGGAGAAAATCTCTTCCAGGGTGATGATGTCGGTGGGCATGAGGCTGGCGTTCTTGTGGTCCTGGAGGACCGTAAGCAGTGGCTTGAAATCGGCCGGGGCGACGATCAGCAGTTCAAACGGATCGCTTCCCGGATAGGCCCAGCAGGGCAGAACACGGCAGAGGGCCAGCAAAAGGGTGCACAACAGGACGGGCAGTTTCATCATTTTCTCTCCCCCGGTATAATTTGGACAAATTTCTTAGGAAGAAAACGTTTTTGTCATTTGCTGTTATCAATTGAGATGGCTCCGTAATAATTCCCGGCACCGAATTTTCGTAACGATAGATCAAAGATTTATCATGCACTGTACGGCTGTCGAGATTTTTTTATGAGACAGTCAATTGAATTTTTAGAATAAATTATATGCAGCAAAATTTATTCCTTGTTTTAAGGAGAATTGTATTTCAACATGATTCCATATAGTTATCCGGAGATATGGCACTTCTGGGGAAAATCTTGAAAAGAAGTATTCCAGGAAAACGGAATTTTTTCTCCATAAATTTGAATATCGGTTCATTTTTTGTAGAATAAGAGGGCTAGGAGCTTCTTCTCCCGGCAAACTGAAACTTGATGGCTTCGTCACAAGTCCTGGTATCGAATTTTAGGGACGATAAATCAGGAGTTTATCATGCACTGTCCGGCTGTAGAGTGGGTTGTCCGAGACAGTCAAAC
Organism: Pseudomonadota bacterium; assembly: GCA_018816555.1. Classification (GTDB taxonomy): domain Bacteria; phylum Desulfobacterota; class Desulfobulbia; order Desulfobulbales; family SURF-16; genus SURF-16. The sequence goes on along the minus strand of JAHIVT010000096.1, from coordinate 38,166 downwards.
CTATGATTTTTTCAAAAAAATTGGTAAAGAAACTTGTATTCCTGCCATTTTATAGCAGTTTTTTTCTTGCAAAATCGACAAGGGAAGGTTTTGGTTTTCTGAACGAAAGGCAATAAGGCACAGTTCCCCTTAACATAAAGGAGGAATAACCATGTCCCCATCAGCGCTTCAAGATCGCCAGCATGAATGGCTGGACTACTATCAAAAGTTTCCCTACTTCTCTGCTGAGGCGGTACGGGATGGCTGTCATCCGCGTATCATGGAACATGAGGGATCAGGTGCAAAATCAATCGTCCTGGTGCATGGCCTCACCGACTCGCCGTATTTCTTGACCGCGATCGGGGAATATTTCTTTAAAAATCTCGGATATAACGTCTATCTGCCACTCCTGCATTTTCATGGTCTCAAGGAACCACAGGGGATGGAAGGTGTTAAGCTGAAAGAGTGGAAAGCCAACGTGGACTTCGCGGTGGAGGTGGCTGCGGCAAAATCCGCCAAGGTCAGTATCGGCGGATTATCCACGGGAGGAACACTGAGCTTTTATACCTCTGTGAAAAACAAAAAAATCACCGGCACCCTGTATCTCTTCTCAGCAGCGCTTGATCTGGCGGGTGGTATTGGTGGATTAGTCGGTGAGTTGAAAGAGCGCTTGCTGCGCACCTTCATGGCCGATGTGCTGGATAACGACAAACCCCTGATCGGCGCCAATCCCTATCGCTACTGCCGCATGGACATGGATGGCGCCCGGGAATTGTCTAAGATGATCAAAGAAACCGACACACTGATCAAACAGTTCAACCCGAAAAAAATATTCTCTCAACGGGTCTTTGCCGCCCATTCCGAGAGTGATACCACGGCAAACATCACCGGCATTGAAGACCTGCAGAAGGTATCCTTGCCCGACCGGTTCACCTTTTTTCGCATCCCCAAGGCTGTTGGTGTATCCCATGCCAGCCTGGTTTTGAAGGATTCGATTTACGCCGGCAATGCGCGGTCAGGTGAGCCACCCCTGGAAAAGGCGAACCCGCAATTTGATCAGATGATGGCGGCTATCGCTGCCATAGCATAGATACGAGATTATCACCAATTCATATAACTCAACCAATTGGGAGAGAAAAAATGAAGAAGAAAGAAGATGATGAGAAAACAGGGCAATGCCAGTGTGAGCATGGCTATACCCGGCGCGGTTTTCTGGCATCGGTTGGGGTGGGGGCCATGGCTGCCATTGCCACCACGAGTAAGCTTTCCTCGGCCAAAGAGGCCTCGCCCGCTGAACTTTCCGCCGAGAAGGCGGTGGTTGTCACCCTCTTGGTCAATGACCGGACCCACCGGCTGCTGGTGGAGCCTCGCTGGTCGCTGCTCTATGTGCTGCGGGAGCATCTCGGTCTGACCGGCACCAAGGTCGGCTGCGAGCGGGGTGAATGCGGGGCCTGCACGGTGCTCATCGACGATCTGCCCCGCAATGCCTGTCTGACGCTCGCGGTGGAGGCGGAAGGCCGGCGCATCACTACCCTGGAGGGGTTGATGCAGGGCGAGGAGTTGGGGCCGGTGCAGCAGGCCTTTGTGGAGGAGGACGCCATGCAGTGCGGCTACTGCACCCCAGGCCAGATCATGTCCGTGGAGGGACTGCTCAGGGCCCGGCCGCAACCGACCCCGGCGGAGATCCGGCAGGCGGTGAGCGGCAATCTCTGCCGCTGCGGCACCTATCCCCACATTGTCAAGGCGGCGGCCAGGGCGGCTGACCTGAAGGCAAAGAGGTGAGATGATGAAAGACGATGAAAGAGATCTCTATTTTGTCGAGGGGATTGCCGTGCCGCAAACGCCGCTGCCCGGCGAGGAGCCGGCTGCCTGGGGGAAGACAACGGTCATCGGTCAGAGGCAACCGCGTGTTGACGCCTATGAGCGGGTGAGCGGCACCGCGGTTTATCCCTCGGATGTGGTGCTGCCCAATATGCTCTACGGGGCCCTGCTTCGCTGTCCCCACGCCCATGCCCGGGTGAAGAAGGTGGATATTTCGGCTGCGGAAAGGATGGAAGGCGTCCATGCGATTTTGACCGGGGCCTCCCTGGCTGGCAAGGTGAAATGGCCCTATAGCGAAGAGGTTGTCACCGATCTGTTTGATGCTCAGTGCCGCTTTGAAGGGGAGGCGGTTGCCGCGGTGGCGGCGACAACGCCCTATGTGGCCCGGGATGCCCTGCGGGCGATTGCGGTGGAGTACGAGGTGCTGCCCTTTGTGGCGGATGAACGTGAGTCCCTTGCACCCGGGGCTGCACAGATTCATGCGGGGGGCAACAGGTTCAAGGCGGAAACCTATGAACGGGGCGATGTGAACAAGGGTTTTGCCGAGGCGGATGTGGTTCTGGAGGAGAAATACCGTACCGCCTGTGAGATCCAGTCCCCCATGGAACTGCACGGCTGTGTGGCCAACTGGGAAGGGGACAGCCTGACCATCTGGGAATCCACTCAGGGAGTCTATGCGGTGCAGGCCAAGACCGCGGATATCCTCGGCCTGCCCCTTAGCAAGGTACGGGTCATCGGCCACTACATGGGCGGCGGTTTCGGTGCCAAGCTGCAGCCGGGCAAATACACCATCTGCGCGGCCCTGCTGGCCAGAAAAATCGGCCGGCCGGTGAAGATTTTCCTCAGCCGTGAGGAGGCCATGCTCGCCGCGGGCAACCGGCCCCCGGCCAATATGACCATCAAGGCCGGGGTGAAAAAGGACGGCACCCTGACCGCCCTGCAGTTCAGCGGTCTGGGCAGTGGCGGGGCGTACCCGGCTGGTGGCACCTCGCTGCTCGACTGGCTGGTCCGTGATCTCTATGTCTGCCCTAATGTGCAGAGCGAGCTGACGGATGTGGCCATCAATGCCGGCCCGGCCCGGCCATTCCGGGCGCCGGGCCATCCCCAGTGCGCCTGGGCCCTGGAGCAGATGATGGACGCCCTGGCCGAGGCCATCGGCATGGATCCGGTTGATCTCCGTCTCAAAAATGTTCCCCTGGTCAGTCAGGGCCGGGAGGGTTCACCGCCCTACACCACTACAGGTCTTTCAGCTTGTATCACCGAAGGTGCCGAGGCCTTTGGCTGGCGGGAGGCGCGCCGTCGTACGGCTGCGGCGAGAAAGGAAAAAAATCATCTCAAACGAGGGGTGGGTATGGGCAGCTGTGTCTGGTTTGTCGGCGGCGGCAGACCGCCGTCAACGGTGATCGTCAAGCTCTTTGCCGACGGCAGCGTTAATCTCAACATGGGTGCCAGCGACATCGGCACCGGCACCAAGACCGTCATGTCCATGGTGCTGGCCGAGGAGCTGGGGGTGCGGCCTGAGACCATCCAGATTGAGCATGCCGATACCGGTTCCACCCAGTATGCCACACCCAGCGGCGGCAGCAAGACGGTGCCCACCGAGTCCCCGGCCGTGCGCTCGGCGGCCATTGCCGTCAAGCAGCAGCTTCTGAAAATGGCAGCCGGAGAACTGGGCAGCCCCCTGGAGAATCTCCGTTATACCGGCGAGTACATCGAGGCTACGGACAGCGGCAAAAAGGTGAAGATAACCGATCTCGCATCCCTGAAAAAACAGGGGGTGGTGGTGGGCATCGGCTACCGGGGCCCGAATCCGGAGGGCAAGGTGGTCAATCCCTTTGCCGCCCAGTTCTGCGAGGTGGAGGTGAACACCCGCACCGGCGAGGTACGCATCCTGCGTTTTCTCGGCGCCCATGAGAGCGGCCGGGTGATGGACCGGCTCACCTTTGACAACCAAGTCTTCGGCGGCATCACCATGGGCATCGGCCTGGGCATGACGGAAAAACGCATCCTCGATGCAAACAGCACCGGCAAGATGGTCAATCGCAACCTGCACGATTATAAGCTGCCCACCGCACTCGATGTGCCGGAAGAGATGGTTTCGCTGCCGGTGGACATGCCGGATAGCGAGGCCAACAACACCGGGGCCAAGGGTCTGGGAGAGCCGGTGACCATTCCCACGGCAGCGGCCATTGCCAATGCCATCTATGACGCAGTGGGCGTGCGGGTGAGACAATCCCCCGCCGATCCCCTGACCATGAACCGTTTACTGGCCGAACAGAGCCCGGAGGAAAGATCATGACCGTTCATTTCAGTTATGTCAGACCGGCTTCCCTGCAGGATGCCATGGGCCAGCTGACCGGAGACAATGCCCGGATCCATGCCGGCGGCACCGACCTGCTCGGCTGTCTCCGCGACGAGGTTTTCCCGGTGGACAAGCTTGTCAGTATCAGTCGACTGGACAAGCTGCGGGGCATCAAGAAAACCACTGACGGCGGGCTAAGTATCGGCGCCCTGACCACCATCGCCGAGGTGGCCGTCCATCCCCTCATCCGGGAGAAATATACGGCCCTGGCCCAGGGGGCGGCGGCCGTGGGCAGCCCGCAGATCCGCAACCAGGGCACCCTGGGCGGCAACCTCTGCCAGAAACCGCGTTGCTGGTACTACCGGGGTGAATTTCACTGCCTGCGCAAAGGGGGCGACTTCTGCTATGCGGCTGAGGGGGAAAACCAGTACCACTGCATTCTCGGTGGCGATTACTGTTATATTGTCCACCCCTCGGATACGGCGCCTGCCCTGCAGGCCTTCGGGGCCACCCTGCGTATTGCCGGTCCACGGGGTGGCCGCGATGTTAGTGTGGCGGATTTTTTTGTGCCGCCGTCCCGGGACGTGACTCGGGAAACCGTGCTGGAGCAGGAAGAGATCGTCACGGAGATCCTGCTGCCGCCGGCCCCTGCCGGTCTGCGCAGCGCCTACCGCAAGGTGCGGGCCAGGCAGGCCTGGGATTTCGCCCTGGCCGGAGTGGCCCTGGCCCTTGAGCAGGAAGGGGGCCGGGTGCAAAAGAGCCGGGTGGTACTGAGCGGCGCCGCCCCCATTCCCTGGCGGGCTGTGGAGGTGGAGAAAATCATCAACGACTCCACCCTTGGGGCTGAGGTGATCCGCGAGGCTGCTGCGGCCGCAATGGCCAAGGCCGTGCCCTTAAGCAAAAACGGCTACAAGATCCCTCTCTTTCAGGGCATGCTGGAGGAGGAACTGGAGAAGATGAGAGGGGCGTAAACGCTCTTGCCCGAAAAGTAAAAAGGGGACGACGGGCAAAGCGGTGATCTGTTGTTGCAGATCACCGCTTTGCCCGTCGTCCCCCCTCTCCCTCCGCTCTGGTTGCACTTGCCTGCCGGGGCATCCATTCAATCAAGATCCCGGACAATTTGTCACTTCCGCAATAACGTATCAGGCAGCGATAAGTGTCATTATCTCCATCCAGAAAATCACCTTTGCGTACACTACGCCGGATCATGCTCTTCCCCGCAAATGCTTGCCTGGTGCGGCATTTCGCCGCAGTCCTATCCTTTCAGCCGTCAATAGGCATGTGACGAAATTTACAAAATTTTTACTGCAGATTTACCCGCAGTTCTGTATAGATTAATTATATACTCTGGTTTTTATCTCTCCCTGAGGGCCTTCCTGATGACCTTTACCACCAAATTCGACCCGGCGCATAACATCATGACCCTGAACGGGGTGCCTGTTTCTCTCCACTGTCACCATTATAACTGCGGACTTCTGCAGGTGATTGAAAAGTTTCCCCGGATAGATGCACACAACATCTTAATCAGGACGGCGGCCGAGGAATTTTGCCAGAATTTCAAGAGTTATCTTGCCGATCAGTTGCGGGGTTGCACGAAGGCGGATGCCCTGCGGCAGGCAGCCGATCTTTACCGCGTCATGGGGTTCGGCAGGATTGACCTGAGTCAGCTTAAAGAAGAAGGCGGGACCGCCGTTGCTGATTCTTCCTATTTCGTTGTCGGCTGGCTGGCGAAGTATGGCCGTCGCCCGAATCCGGTCTGCTTCGTGACCTGCGGGTTTATTGCGGGAATACTTGCCGCGGTTTTCAATGCCTTACCCGAAACGTACGAGGTAAAAGAGACGGATTGTCTGGTGACGGGCGGGGAATGCTGCACCTTTTCAGTGCGCAGGAGGCATGATGGCCATTGACAGCAGAAAAATTATCGAAGTAGCTTCAAGTCTGCCGATCACCAGCAATGAACGCGGCATTATGGGCGCCTTCGGCGTCTATGCCCTTATGAATTACAATGAATTTTATTTCAAGCTGGTTTCCCGGATTACCGGGGAAATGGATGACGCGGAGGCCCAGGTGATGGAGCAGAGCCTCTATCATGCGGTTCTGGAATGCGGTTATCATACCTTCCACGGCGTCCGGACCTCCATGCATTGGCGTGAACATGTTCTGCCGATGATCAGGTCAACGGAGGATGAAGTTCATGCCCTGGTTGCCTTTACGAATATCTTCGGTATCGGTTTCATTGAAGTTGAGGAACTGGTGCCTGGGGAAAAACTGGTGACAACCGTGCAGAATGCCTATGACGCCGGTCGTTATCTGGAAGAATACGGTCTCCAGAGGAGAGGCCGGTGTTATTTGCTCAATGCCTGCACCGCCTCCTATATGGACCTTGTTTACGGCCCCCGCTATCCCAAAGGCATAGGAACCTTCATGGCAAGGGAGGAGGTGTGCCGTGCCATGGGCCATGATACCTGCAGGTTTATTGCCCAACGGCATCTTGCGTAAAAGAGGCTTCCTTTTTGAATAATAACGGTATTGTTAAATGGCCTTTGGAGGTCAGCGCTTACGAGATCTTGCACTCCCTGCCGGATGCCGTGGTGACCACGGACCGCCAGATGCGGGTCAACTACTTCAATCTGGCTGCGGCCAGGTTGACCGGTTTCCGGCCAAAAGAGGCTCTGGGCATGTATTGCAAGGATGTTCTGAAATCGGACATCTGCGAGACGGAATGCCTGGTTAAAAGAGCTCTTGATTCCCGCCAGAATGTCTTTAATGTCGAGACGACCATCACCACCGTCATCCGTGAAAGAACCAACATCCTGATCAACGCATCGTTGCTGACCGACAGCGCCGGGGAGGTTGTCGGCTATATGTATGTTTTCCGGGACATCATGCAGATGAAGAAGATGATGGTTGATCTGAAAAAATCCCGGGATGATCTGGAGAGGGCGAACGAGCAGCTCAGGAAAGAAATTGAGGAGCGCAAACGTGCCGAGGAGGAAAGGGCCAGGTTGGAAGCCCAGTTGCGTCATGCCCAGAAGATGGAGGCCATCGGCACCCTTGCCGGTGGGGTGGCCCATGACTTCAATAATCTCCTCATGGCCATCCTGGGCAACGTCACGCTGATGCTGATGGAGACGGATTCCCTCCATTCCCATTATAAGAAGTTGAAAAGTACCGAGGAATGCGTAAAAAGCGCAGCCAGCCTCACCAGACAACTCCTGGGTTTTGCCCGTGGAGGAAAATTCGAGGTCAAGACCACCGATTTTAATGAGCTTGTCAGGAATACCACCGAGATGTTTGCCAGGACAAAAAAAGAAATCGCGATACATACCCAATATCAGGGAAATATCTGGGCCGTTGAGGTGGATCAATCCCAGTTTGAACAGGTGCTGTTGAATCTTTTTATCAATGCCTGGCAGGCCATGCCTGGCGGCGGTGATATTTTCATCCGCACGGAGAATTTCACGGCAAATGGTAAGGAGCCTTTTTCTCTGAAGCCGGGGAAATATGTCACTATCACGATTACCGATACCGGCATGGGCATGGATGAAGCCACCCAGCAGAGGATATTTGAACCGTTCTTTACCACCAAGGAAATGGGGAGAGGAACAGGATTGGGACTGGCCTCGGTTTATGGCATCATCAAAAATCATGGCGGTTATATTTATGTTACAAGTGCGCCCGACAGGGGCGCCACATTCAGCATTTATCTGCCGGCATCGGAGAAGGAGTTTGTCCGGGAGGTAGGCCGCATTGATGAGGTGGTGAAAGGTTCGGGGACAGTGCTGCTTGTTGATGATGACGCGATCATCATCGAGGTCGGCGTCGATGTGCTTGAACGTCTGGGTTATCAGGTCATGACCGCAGGCAGCTGCGAAGAGGCGATAGCCGTCTTTCAGAAAAATAAGGACAGGATTGATATCGTTCTGCTGGATATGATCATGCCGGGTATGGGGGGAGGGGAGACCTTTGACAGATTGAAGGAAATCAACCCGGATATCCGGGTTCTGCTGTTGAGCGGATACAGTATAGATGGTTTGGCCACCAGGATTTTAGACCGGGGATGTAAGGGTTTCCTGCAAAAACCCTTCAAAATTGCCGACCTTTCGAACAAGATCTCGGAAATATTGAAGGTTACGTAAAAAGTCCTGGCACCGAATTTCCGTAACGATTTGTAAAAAAAAGGGCCGGCACCCTTGTTTGCGGTGTCGGCCCTTTTGGTTTCTGCAGGCAGGATGCCCGTTTTCTTCAGGTAGTGATTACAAAAAAATCATGGTCTGATGATTTCGCAGTCACATTCCGCGTCACTGATGTTCAGCAGCAGGAATTTCACATTAAAACCGTTATTAACCAGCTCATTGTATGCCATATCAGCCCGAGCCCCGGTGGAGCAGTGGACATAGATTTTTTTATCCTTGGGCAGTTCATTCATTCGGGTGGACAGTTCATCAAGGGGGATGTTGATGGTATTCTTGAATATACCCAGTTCGGCAACTTCTTCCTTGGTTCGCGCATCAACGATGACCGCGTCTTTGTCTTCTCCGGAAGCGGCCTTTCTGAAGTCGGCAACCGACACCTCACCTTTGCCGAGTTTGCGAACCCATTTAATCTCGGTATTGAAGATCGGACCCGTTTCGACAGGCTCGCCGGCCGAGAGCCAGCCGTTAAATCCTCCCTCAACGAGAGAAACGAAATTAAAACCCTCTTCGCGCGTCTCGATGACCGCATCCATTACTTCCTCATCTCCATAAAGGACAATCGGGGCGTTGCGGGGAACATCATCAAGTTTGTCTTCGAGGTCCTCGTAGGGGACGCTGTATGCCCCCTTGATCCTTGCTTGTACCGCTATCGCGCTTGGCCGTATATCAATCAGCACAACATTGCCGGTTTTAACGAAATTGTTGGTTGAATAGGTGGGCTGATTGGACTTGGACCAGGCAGGTTCACCATCAAGGTAGACGCGGATGTTTTGATAGCCTAATTTTTTCGCCAGACCGGCGTTTGCAGTGGACATGCCTCACGTGGGCCCTCCGCAGTAAAAGACAATCAATTTGTTTTTGTCCAGGGGCAGTGCCGCTGTCTGCTTTTTCTGCAGGAGAGCAACCGGGATGGATACCGCACCGGGAAGGTGGGATTGTCCGTACCTGCTTTCAGGCCGTGCGTCCACCAGAAACATATCCGTATGATTTTTTATCAATTCCTGCAGCTCCCCAGTCTTTACTTCCGTGACCCCTTCAGGCAATTTAGCCAGTTTGGGTTTGATCTCGGTCGCATATTTATTGTTTCCCCGCATTTCAAACTTGATGATCGCGGCATGTCCCTTGACTGCTTGTTCAACGCCTTTGGTCTGCTCGTCAAATTTGAGCATCATGGTTTTTGCCTGATCGCCTTGTCCTACTTCGATGGAAACAGTTTTCGCCTTCTCCGATTTCCCTACTATCTGCCCTGTGTATACATTCTCTTCTTTTTGTTGGGACTGTTGCGTCTGTTGCGTCCCCGTTTGTTTTCCTCCCTGATCTGCAGCAAAGGCCGGATTGGCCAAGGCAAACATCAGGCACAATGGCACTAATTTCAAAAACGTTTTTTTCATCAAGAATCTCCTTAAGTATAGGGTGAAAAGAAATCAGTTAATTAATTAATTTTTTAATTATAAGGAAAATTTGATGTTGAGTATAGTTATTTTTTACCAAAAAATAAGAGTGGGAGAGGGGGTTAGGCAAAATGGGAGGTTTGGTGCGCCACCGCTACGCGACATCCTGATTATGCGTAATGCCTAAACAACTTTGGACAAGATGTAAGGGAGATATTTTGACTGTTTCGGTTTTGACCTTAATAGTAGATCTGTGAGGTGGCAATCTTAAGGGCTGAACCCAAGGTTAAGGGGCTGGCTGAGGTGAGGGGAAATTATATATAACAAAGGTACTGACCCGGACGTAGCCAATGCTGTTGTCCGTTCAAATGTCCCTCCTGACATCAGATTAGAGCATATTTCAACATGGCAACATCCTTAGCGTACGATTTTTCCCGTTTCGTAAGTTGACCCCTTAAACAACGTCCCCATTTTTTCTTACCTGTTTTCTAAGCAATAATACCTAAGCCTAAATAAGTAATAAGCCCGATTCATTTTTCTAGATTTATAACATATATTTACTGTTAAGACGGGACGCTTGAACATCTGAGAGATGGAGCCCTTTTTTCGATTTGTATTTTTTGTCGCAGACACAATTGAAGCCAATTTGAGGCGATTAAAAAAACGAGGTGAGCTCTTGTTCTCTCCTTGGAGTAGTGCAGAATGGTGCATGAGGCGGGCGTGTAGTCTGCATGAAGAACAAGGCCGAAAAAAACAAGAAAAAACATGAAACTAATGGAGTGATACCATGAAAAATCCTATCAAGAAATTATTTGTAATGTTGGCAATTGGCATTAGTTTCGTGGCGGTGCAGAGCGTGAGTGCCGAGACGGTGGAAGGAACGATTGATTCAATTTCAACTCAGCCCAATGTAGTCGTAGTCGACGGAACCGAGGTTTATGGTGTGAAGTTTAATTATCTAGCCAACCAATTTGACATTGTTCTCACGGTAGACCAAGACGCGAGTTTTGAAGTTTACGAATGGGAATGTTCCGATGGTACAACCGTACTTAAAGCCTGCGAAATTACGGTTGCCGATGAAACTGTTGCCTTGCGCTCGTGCCCTTACTGGTTTTTTTAACAGGCTCCCCCGGCATCACCGCGGGGGATTTTTTTTGACCCATAGTCTTTGGTTCGACCATAAGCAATAGGGCAACAAGTCCACCTTGATTCCCACACCGCGTAGTGAGGGTTAGGGTGTCGGCACCTTGACAGGGACAGTCGCCGAAGAGCCCACAAATCTCTGGCCCAGGAGACCGTGGAAAACCGGCTTGAACTTAAAGGTAAAACCCTACCACCTCAACAAACCAAGGCCTGGTAAAGTTTGAGGGCAAGGCAAGTAACGCGGCCGAAAAGGATTTAGTCACCAAATACGTGCAGGATGTTTACGGCGTGAAAGGCGTGACCAACAACATATCAATCGAAGAGTCCAAGACCACTTAGATAGGAGCTTCCCCTGCGGGACTGAACCAGAGTCGGCAGGGAGCCTGTGTGTCATACAAAGGAGGAACGTTATGATCGGAAGGATTTTGATCATTGTCGTGATTCTGATGCTGGTGGGCACATTACCCGCCTGGCCTCACAGCCGAGGGTGGGGTTACTCCCCGAGCGGCGGGTTGATCCTGCTGGCCCTGATCATCCTGCTGCTGTTAGGCCCGATATAATTGAGGCCGCGCCGAGTCACTCATGAATGGGGAGAATCCTAATGACCATTACCTACTCCATTGACCACGATCAGGGCTACATGGTGGCGATCGCCTCTGGACCAATCGGGTGGGAGGAAGTCCGGACCCATCTGCTTGCCGCGCACCTTGAAGGCGGTCTGCGCTACCGCGAGTTAATCGACTTTCGCGCCGCGCGGCCGATCTGGTCCTCTGCCCAGGCCCGCGAGATCGCCGCGCTGTTCACCACCTTAGGGCAAGAATCCGCGCTCGGCCCCACGGCGGTGGTGGTCTCCTCCGACTTTGCCTTTGGGATGCTGCGCATGCTTGAGAACATGCTGGATGGCGTATGCATCGTCAAGCCTTTTCGCGACTACGGCGATGCCAAGCAATGGCTCCGCGACCCACGGGAGACCGTCACCTGACTGACAAACAAACAGAAGGAGGATCATATGTTGTGGACGATCGCCGTGATAGTGATAATGCTGTGGGCGATGGGAGGGTTCATACACAGCATAGTGAAACAATCCGGGGGCTGGACCGGATTCTGATGGATGAACGAACGCCACAAAAGCCTATCAACTATCAATAGATGCCACCAATGCTTCTTTGAATTATGTAATCCAAAGGAAATTCGAGGAAATGCGGCTTCTAAAAAAATGCGATTCTTACTTGACCACACCACATCAGCAGCCGGCCGCATATTGATTCATATCCAATTTTACTGGTTGCAGCCAAAATTAAGATAGATCAGCGCGGAAATACTTCCCGAAATTCCGCACCCAAAATCACCCCAGCACCAATGTTTTTTGCTCCAGAGGTCCAAAACTTCCTTTATCACGGTTACAACAATCCCGGCTGCAAAAAATGGTGTCCACCAGACGCCCAGAAGGGTAAGGACAAAACCCCAGAAGAAATGGAGCTGGAAGTCCCACCTGAAAATCTGCATTATAAAAATACCTGCATTCTGATACGTTTTTAATAAGTTCATTGGCTTGATTGATAAAAAAAATGGAGGAGGAACTCTGCCTGACCACAACCCCCGGCGCTAATGGCCGAGAATGAAGATTCTTCATTCTCCATTCTGGTCCTGCAACCATTTTTACATAATCTTTACAATTTCATGGGCGGATCAACATAAAATCTTTACATCCACAATTTATATTAGAAAGCAACGGAAGAAAGCTCATGAAAAAACAAATCATCATGCAAGCAGACGCGTTTTATCCCCTCAACAGACATGGTTTAACCAACATACTCCCCGATTTTGCATATAAACTTTCTACACGAGGCCGAGTCAGAAAAAACCAACTGATGTGATCAAAAAAGATCACTCCTCGAACCAGAACACCAAAAAAGGAAACCTGCTTGAAACAATTGAAATTAATAGAAACCATGAAAAAGTTTAAGGAAGATGGCCAAATGAAGAGGAAGCTCATTATCTTACTCAGCACTTGCTTCGTCGGGTTCCTACTGGTGGGTGCCCTCATCATCTGGGGAGGAATTGCAACAGTTCAGCATGTTGCAGGAATTGCAACAGACCCCAATGTTCAAAAAAAGGTTCTTGATCTCAAGACGGATCTGCCGGAGATCCCGGCTCCTGTGAAGGTTGGTTGCTGGGATAAGGCGCAAAGCCTTTTGAATGTTGAGGTATGGCTTGAAAAGCCTGTTGCTGATAATTTGCAGAGCTTAAAAGATTCCTGCTTTGAGTGAGGTGTATTTTGTCCATGAAAATCATGGAGGCTCAGCTTGTTTCAGGGATTCATCTGGCGATGAATTAACAAGGTCATAACCAGCATAAGGCTGCCAGAACTCAAAGAGGTACGCAGATTCATATACTCGGCTATTCCTTTCTCATTTTTGTCCGCTTTTTTAACAGCGACTGTGGCAACCCGCATCCTTCAGGAGGAAACATACAAGGCTGAGAAGGAACGTTTCGATGTCGACTCAAGCACTGCGCTCCAGTTGACCCAAACCCATCGCGATCTGCTGGCCAGCGCCATAACGAGGTGGAAGCTGTGGTCAATTACCGGCAGAAACTGGTGGCGCTTTATCTTTCTGAGGGCAGTCTCCTGGATCGGCGCGGCGTCCTGCTAGCGGCCACACCTTAATGTTGTGGCAGGTTTCTGCCTCACAGACCAGGAAGGCACATTAATCAGGCCTGTCAGGTCAAGTTGACGGGTATTCTGTTATTGTTCCTTTTCCGCAGCCAAGCTGGGTGGGCACAATCAATCCCCCAGCACTTTGTTAAGATGATAAGCGAAGCCAGATACAGGTTGAACGAATACATTATTATTGAGCATGGCAGTGTTTTGTTGTCCTGGGTGTCGCATATCGCTTTAGGAACCCAACTCAGCGGAAGATGTTTAATTATTGGTAATATACTGATAATTGGACAGTCGGAGCAAGAAGAGGCTGGCTATTTTAAATTGGAGTTCCATGAACTTTCGATGGAACTGCCGGTCTGGAATAAAACCGGTTATTACTGTTTGGCTTCCAGTATCCGCAAAATTGGCACAGAGCAAAGCCTTACGATCGATTCAATAAAGCATCTTTTAATCCAAAAACCTCCCATGGAGCCTGGTAATATCAATGGACCAGGCAAATTCCGACTTGGACGATACAAGATCACTGTTGATGAAAACAGCGCCATAGCATGGCAAACCATCGGAGAAATGGAAAAAACAATAGGCGGAAGATGTATTATCGAATCTGGAATCCTTTTTATAGTTCCCAAGGAAACTGAATTAGATGAAGGCCAAAGGAGACAAAAATTTTTTGCCGGTCTCAAACTACTGCCGCAATGGAACACTATTGCATGGGGGCATTATGGCTATCTTATGATTTGTGGGGAGCCTGAACGTCATCAGAGATCTTATGCTTCTGTTTGGACGCCAGAGGAACAGATAGCCAGTATAACAAACGAAATCCCATTTCCTCAAAGCCAAGAGCACCCAAGAGAATGGTTTTATGAATATACAGCATCAGGAACAGAGTGGTTAATAACGACATGGCATCGAATTGTTGAGTGGGATGCCTGGAAGCGTTTAGCTCCATTATTTATAACCGGTGTTATGACCGCTTTTCGATTTTCTGTGTTCCTCACTGGGAAATGTGCATCCATATCCATTAGGGTAATAAAACGTTTTCGCTCATACTACAAATAGGAGGAAGAATACCATGAAACGAAATATAATTATTTGGTTTCCCTTTCAAATCTCCTACTTAATAGCATAGTAGAAAGGTCAACCGAAGGACAGTTTGATAAAATTAGATATTTAGATTGGCAATCTCAAGGGTTGAACGTACCGGTAAGCTGCGGGCACGCAGGCCAACCGGCAAAAGTACTTCATCGGCGCGTTATGCTGGGGCTGCCAGGGCCTGCAAGAGTCGCGTTGAGGCCCTTTCAAGCTTCGTTCTGTCACCTTCGCGGCAGTCAACATAGTTACGGTACTTCATATAGGTGGGAAGATTAGCGCTGTACAAATAAATAGGAAAAATAATGTCCTGATCTGTATCGCGACTTCGTACCCATGCGATATTGAACTCCTCTTTGCACACTTTCGAAGCCAAATAGTCAGGTGAAAAGATTGCTACAACCTTTCTGCAGCGATCAAGACTCTCAAAAATCTCAGGTTGCCAGGCAACGCCGATGTCAATGCTCTTGCGATCGAAGAAAAGCCTTATTGTCGGATTAGCCCTTCGCAGAGACTGCTCCAAGAATTCTGTTTCAGACGAATTCTCGTGAGCATAACTTAGAAAGACGTCAAAGTCGGTCGGAGGCTTTGTTTGTCGGGGAGCCGTCGCGATGTATAAGGATGCCTTGTCGTGGAAGGTGCGCTCCGCTGCCTGCGCCTGCCAGTCTGAATACGCAACGATCTTGAGGACATTCAACGGGAGCCCATGTTCCATCCATTGAATGGCGGCACCCAGAAGCGGTTCAAGAATCTCTGCGACTGAAAAGCCCTGATCTCCAGCTGCCACAATAGGCATTGCGGCGGTCTTGATCTCCTTCTTCTCAGCCAGGATTGGCATGAGGGCTCGAAAGATATCTCCGACAACTGATGGGGGATGCCCCCGCTGCTGGGGAGGTTCGAAGCATAGAATGTGATCGAAGCGAAGGTCTTCATGAGTCGGTGAGAACTTCTGAGACAGCCAACACGAAAAGTTGGTTCTAAGGTCAAGCTCCTTTGCAGCCGCAAGATCTGCTACGGATAATCCTTTACGATGCAGAGCACCAATCAAGGAGGTGTACGTTGGTATATAGTCATCTGGAAAAGCCGAAACAATTAGCAAGTCAAAGCGCTCTTCCGGCCTGAGTGAGGTCAGATCTCCTTGGCAAAGCTCGATACGCTTTTCTTCACGGCCTGTAATTTTGATTGTTCCAAGTAATCTCATGGCGTGTTCCTTAGTTTTCGCACTGAGCGTGTAGTATGGGCGACTAACGAGTTTGCAGAAAAAGCCATTTATGCGTTAACTGGCGTCGCCGGGAGGGTCTCTTTTTTGAAAATCTCCAACTATCCTCGATCCAGCTTTTTATCTCAGCTGTTCAGCTTTTTGGCTTGTCTATGGTCTTTTCATCTTGTTTTTTTTACCCTTATTCAGGGCTGCCTTTGCTTGATGCCCGCTTTTATGCGAACCCTTTACCGAATCGGTGGATCTTTTTCAGGTTATGGACAATACAGAACAGGTTCCACTGGCTGTTGACTTTGTCTCTGCCACGTAATGTAAACCGATAGCCCCATTACCCGGCAGATGTGGGCAAAGGGTGGTTCCGCTACTGCCAGTCGCATGGCATACATGGCTCGGCCAACCGTGGAATCAATCTTGCGTTTCATCTTCTCAATGCATGAATCCTTGGCCTTTTCCGTACGGCCTTGAAAATAGGCGACCTGTCTGATCTCGGTTCTTTCAGGAAAACGCAGGCATTGAGTTCTGAGGGTACAGGGCAGACAGGCTGATTTCGGTCCTTTGAAACGCACCGAGCGCAGTCCTTTGGTAACCACATTGCCGCCGCTCCGGTATAGCCGCTTGCCGGCCGGGCAGAGGCAATAACTCAGATCCTCAGCAAAGGTGAAGTCCTCGGTGCTAAAGAGTCGGTTATGGCCGGACCGTCTTGCCCTTTCTTTTCTGGTTTGCGTGGCCATGCATACTCCGCCTATGCCCCAACGTCTTCTAAAGTTGGCTGAAGTTCGTTGGTAATCACAAAAAAAATTGAAAAACCCAAAGAATAAGAAATATTGAATACAGAATCCTTACTGCGGTACCTGATGAGAATAAACCACGATGTGGAGTAATGGAAAATACTTTTATACCAAGCTCTTTCTCCACTTCTTTTGCCCTCTCCCTTGTAGACTTCCAGTATGCCACAATCCGTTCATCTTGAACCCAGAATACTGCCACCATTGCTATCCCTGTAATACGCAATAAATATGAATTGAATTGTCCGATTTGGGTACCAGAAGAAAAATAGGCATTAAAGGATACTGCCATTATCGCCATAAAAACAGTCATCGATACCCACCGCATTCTTTCCCAGTGACGAACATTGTTCGATATTTCTTCGAATTCTTTGTATTTATGCTCGCACATAATAATATTCCTTTGTTACTAATCGCGGAAGTGAGCTAAGCGATAATTCACGTTCTAAGGGGTTGAGCCAGAATTCTTCAGGCTTGTCCTTTGAATGCCAAAAATAAATCTGTTATTTGACATGACCCCTCAGTTCCCAATTTTACCACTGTGGCCACCCCTTAAATCTCGTTGTTTCACTACAAAGAGCTTGAGTGTACGCCATGTTTTCTGACGCATACAACTTAAGTGAACGCCATATATTGAAAAGTGAGTCGTGATTAATATTACCGAGAGCTTGATACTGGAAAGGGCAGAGACGCACATCGCCATTGGAACCAATCACAATGCTGGTGCGACCACAGGAACATCCGGGAATAAGCACAATCGTCAGCTTCGGATAGGATTCTTTCCAAATATCTATATGGCGGTAAATCAAATTTACCTTCTTGGCATCAATGGGCTCAAAAGGAGCAGACGCACCGCGGCATCCTATCTTTTTGAAGATGCTCAGATAACACTCCTGTACACCTAGCTCACAGAGGAAATACGGCAGCCTTTCCAGTTCGTCAAGATTCCCTGTATGGATTGTCCAAATGACACCTATACGTGAAATTTTCGATTCACGAGCATGGTCAATCGCTTGAAGCGCCCTAATATATGTCCCTGCCCCGCGTGAGAGTTCATGAGTGCGGGCACTAAGGCCGTCAAAACTAATCTCAATCTGATTGAGTCCTGCTGAAACCAATGCTCTTGCCCGGCCCTGCGTCAGATTCTGCCCATTGCTGATCAGCTTCACAAACACACCATTAGTCCGCAGCATCTCAATGACTTTCTCCAAGTCTTGGTGCAACAGAGGTTCCCCGCCCATGATGCTGACATAGAAAATGCCCGCATCAATGATTTGCTTTGCAATATTAAGAGCTGTTTGTAGGTCCGGCCCCTGATCCGTGAAATTCGGCAAATAGCAGGTTCGGCAACGCAAATTGCAAGTTGTGCAGATTTCCCATAGGCAATACCAGGGGGTTGCCGCGTGAGATAACTGAAACTGAATCTCCGGAGCGTGAAATTCCTTGATGATCTTTTCAGCAGGAAAACAAATTCCTTCGATACCGGAAATAGGCAACAGAAATTCTAAGGTGATCAGCCTCTGCAGGAACGGTAGCACTTCATCATTGCCAAAGACTCGCTGCGCCTCGGCACGTATACGACCTACAGACCATCCGGCGAGCACCCCTCGCCAACAGAGACTACCATAAGGCCCCAGGACCAGCAGGGGATTATTCCGTCGCATGGACCTGCTGTTGAACAACACGAACAAATCCGGGGATTCAGCATACCATTTCACCCAGTGATCCTTAATCTCCAGGGTTCTGGAATCAATGGCCATCTCGGGTACAGGCGCATGCCTACCACCTTTTATTACAAATCCATTTACAGCCAACCAGTTCCAGACCTCTCCTCGCTCACCTGCATTCAGCAGGTGCCTATCCCAGGCAGTCCACAACGCCGCGTCGTGTTGATCCAGGCATTGCATCTGCTTTGTCAGCCGATGAATCAAAGCCAGCCGGTTATCGGTACTATGCTGGAAAACAAGAAGTTCCGGCGATTTTATCCATTGTGCCGGATTCATAACCGTTCCGATAACAAAATGCGACCAACCGGAGTATAGACATCATCAAAAGACAGGCTGCCGTTGATATACTTCCCGTACCGTCTTACCCGTTGCTGTAGCACTTTGGACTCGCGATTGTTGAGAGGAGTTAGCAGATGGCCCAGTTTTATGTGGGCCGTGATAGGAACATTGACACGCAGTTCAGGTACCAAAGCTGACAAGTTGGCGCGTAATTGGTAGAGACGGTCGTCCACCGCGAAACCGGGGACAAATAAACGTCCCCGGAATGTGAGAATAAGGCCGTTGAGATGAAGCGTAACCGGACCACCGCCCGCTCGGGCGATTGCCTGTCGTGCTTTCTCTTGTTCTTTCACGTTCATAGCCGTAATTACTTCACCAACTTCAAAATGAGACCGATTAACCAATGTGATATGATACGAATCCGGTGGGACAAAAGCGAAAGTCTTGTCGCTTTCCGGATGTATCGTCGTTATGCATTGGTCGACCAGCTTTGCGATCCGCCAAAGCCTGGCAGTCATCCGCGAGTCCGGCAGTGGAAAGCCCAGAGCAACCCCTGTCGGTTTGTAGGCAATACCTTTGAGGTAATACTTCTTATCACGGAGAAAGCATAATTCATGAGCCGATCTTTCGATCTGATCCGTCTGGAGACCACACTGGCGGGACTCACGAACGAGAAATTCGTATCGCGCTCGGCAGATTGTGTCAGGGTTACTGCATTGAGAATGACCGGGTTTCATGCCAGATCAATCTCCTTTTCAATCACCCACGGGGCATTAATCGAAGAACGGGATATGAAGGCCAATTTTTCCACTCGTACTTCCCTATCCTTAACACGTTCCAAAAAGAGGCGTTCGATTTCCACACTTGTTCGCGCTTGTTCTTCCGGTGCCACCTGGGTCAGCAATGTGAAGTGGGGATAATAGCGATGGAGAATATACGGAGCTTTATATCTTTTCACCATCAATCTGGCCCGATCAACATCGGGATCTCGGGTCAGATCGGCTAAGTGCAGAGAGTAATTCGATGCGGCTGCCCGCCGATACACACGCTGAACCAGTTCATGATGAAAGGCTTCCAACCTGCCGCTCGGATCTTTCACGGTAATAGAGAGACTGGCATCGTCAGGGAAACTGGTGGCGAGACATAAATCATTGATCACAAACGCTCTAAATTCTTTTGCCAGAAACTCAACCTCCACTTTAACGCGCGCTACTTCGGCCGGATTAAAGAAATAGAGTACATCGCTCATAGTAAGGTGAAATCCGAAGTCGCGGGCACCTCCAACCTGTGCCGCCCAATGTGAAGCAACCGACCTTCCCCTGCGAATATCGTACCCAAGAACCTCAGTGCCAAACTTATACAGGTCTGAATCTTCAGGCGGGATGAAATAGACAGCTAAAGGGTGCAATACTCCAGCATCGACGGGTTTCGGTTTGTTGCGGACTGAGAAAACAATTCGTGTATCAAGGGCGGAAGCCTTGATTCGCTTATATTGTTTTTCAAGAAATTCGATTATCCCGTCATCCTGCTGACGGTTTGATGAAAACTGCAGAACGGGGCTGAAATTGCCTAGGGTGGCGTATCCGTAAGGATAGAAGAAATATTCGTTATCCACAATCAGCAGGGCAAACGTGGGATAATGAGTAAAGAGGTTGATGCTGATATCCTCGGAATACCCGGAACGTTCCCATAGGCGCATCAAAGTATTCAGACGGCGGGACAGGCCGGGTTGTCCCACTGGTGGGGATGTGTCCCCCAATTCCTCTTCGATCAGGCGCACTTCGACATCAGGACTGCTCGGATCCGCCAGGTAAATTTCCAGGCGACAATGGCCTTCTGTTGCTCGTTTCATCACTTCTTCTGCAAAAGGATCTCGCTGCAGGATGTTTAGGCCTGTACCGATGAGCACCACCAGGCGGTGGGAATGGCGGATAAGGCTTTCTATGCAACTGCAGAACTCAGCACTATCGCTGCGAGCAAAGACCCTTTTCACAGAGACGCCCGATATATCAGAGTGTGAGTCAATGGCAGGTCTTCTCTTGAAATATTCCAGCGTAAAATGTGAAATTGCGATGAGACAGACAATCCCAGGTAGAGCAAAAACAATAGGCCGCAGTCCACTAGGAACATCGCGTCCCATCACCAACAGAAATATGAGCAATATGCTTACGACAATTCCGTAAAGAAGGAGGGGCTGCTGAATTTTTTTGATTGCTTCAAGAGCTATCTCATTGAATGGCGGTTTGGTTGGTAGTGATTCAGGCATATCATTTCCTACGGCTAAGCGATTGCAATAGAACAAGTTAGTATCAAGCTACTTGATATTTACTCCAACCTAACATTCTTGACAACGAAATATAGGGCATTCTACCCATTTCTAGCCTGATATCATAACAGTGGGGGGGGTGATAAGCGGAAACTTGCTAACAAAACCTTTTAGATCCATGGGCAATATTAACCATTTCAGCAAGACCGCAAGTTGATATTATCCTGAGAAAGCTCTTGGTAAACTGAATAGGAAGATATCCTGACTTTGCCTAATTTAAAACCAGAGAGGCCCAATTTTCTTATTGGCAATTGATAGGGAGGTCAAATACCTCATTGGTACGTGAGTATTTGTCACAAGCCTATCATCAATTTATTCAACAGTGGGAATATACTCAACAATTAGCTTAAGACTTTCAGGATTATTCTTAACCTAATTTACACGTTTTACATGTTTGCCAAGCTCATGCCTTTGTCAGTTGATTTTGATGGCCACCGTCTGCCGTTTTCCATCGCGAAGACGGGATACATGAAGGAGTGGCTCACTGCTTTCCCTGACCTGGCGGGTCAGGGTGGGGACTTCTGCCGCACTGTTTACCGGATGATTGTTGACTGCCAGGATAAGGTCTCCTCTTCTCAGCTCAGAATCATACTTACCCGGTTGGGCTGCAAAAACCAACACACCGGTAGCGTCTCGTTCAAGCTTGAAGCCGGTGCGCAGTTCGTCGGTGAGGGCGACAAGCCGGAGAGTATGCTCGCCCACAGCAACTTCCACCGGGTGATAGAGCAGCTGGTCCATCAGCAGGGCAAGCTGTGTGTTCCCCCGCATTGACCCGAAACTGACGGGGTCTGCCGGAGCTTTTGCCTCACCAAGGGTAAGCTGCAGCTGTTTCTGCTTCCCTTTGCGGAGAATGGTCAGGGCAAGGACGTCGCCAGCCACACTTGAATTCATCTGTTGTTGCAGGGTTTGCTGGTTCACGGCCTCGCTGCCTTTGATTTCGAGGATCACATCGCCAGGGGACAGCCCGCCGGTCGCCGCCGGACTGCCCGGGGTGACATCCGAGATAAAAAGACCCTGCGCCTTTGGTATGCCAAGCGATGTGGCGAGTTCTTCATCTATTTCCTGGTAGCTGACACCCAGCCAAGCTGGCCGGATTTCAAGCAGTCCGGCCAGGGCCCAGTCGACCCTCTCACGGATCGGTGTGTAGTGTAAATTGCCTTCAAATTCTATTTGCCGCAACGGCAAGCGGGCTACCCGGTATCTGGCAATGGCAAGGGGACGGTTGCCGGTGAGTTCGGTCAGATAAGCCAGCAGTGCGAGCAGGGGGCCGTTTTCGGTCTGTTCGTCTTTCTGTCCCTTGACCGCCCACTCCAGCATGCCCAACACCTCGGCCGGCTGGAAGCGGTGGACGAGCTCCTGCAGCTTTTTGGTGGATCGCTCGTCAGGATCGTAGAAATCAGGAATCTCCCGGAAAATCATAGCAAGCTGTTTCTCGTCCAGGGGGATTTTCTTGTGCCAGGAGGTAATCATATCGCCGATGAGCAGGATATCCGCCCCTTCAACAGAACTGCCTCGCAGCTGGTCAAAGCGTTGCCTGCGGACATAATCCTGCTGCCGGCCATCCTGCATGGCCATGGTGTAATGCTTGACTGCGGCCTGGAGATTATCGCCGCAGTCAAGGCGATACCCATTTGCCAGGCATGAATCTGCCCAGAAAACATGGGCATAAACGTTATCCCTATCCAGGGCAACAGCCCGCTGAAAGTACTCCTTAACGGGAAAATGTTTGTTTTGGTTAAATTGCCGGATTTTATTGGCCAGGCCGATGTGGGCCAGGGCATCGGCGGCGCGTACGGGGTCGCTATCCACTGCGCCTCGATACAGCACAGTCAGCAGGGAGTCGATTTTTTTGTTGTATCCTTCCCGGGTATAATCAAAGCCGCGGCGCAGCATCATCATGGCCACTGTTACCTGCCGTTCTCCGGCTTCCCGTGATCCAGGCTGCAGCTCAAGTGCCTGTTCAGCGAGTTGCAGGGCGCTGTCGAGGTCGCCATATTCGATCTGCATGTCCGCCGCCTTGACCAGTTTCTGCACGGACTCGGAGCGCTCCCGGGAGCTCTGCAGCAGACCATTAAGCTGAAAGGAGCCGGCGACCAGCGAGATCAGCGCCGTCACCGCACCGATCCACTTCAGGGCTGTTCCCAGAAATTTCCAGCGCGACCCTGACTGGGGCGATCCGCAATGGGGGCAGATTCTCGCCTTCGGCCGGATTGGTTCACGGCAGGCGATGCAGGGTTTCCGCTGACCAGAGTGGCTGGTCTCGTTTGCGCTGGAGTCTGTCATAATGTATCTCCGGAAATGGTGAGGCAATGGACTACCCGTCAATTGCACCAGAGGAACTGCATTTTCGGTCGGTTCCGAAGGCAGAGGCTTTCCTGCAGTCGCGACATTTCATGCTGCAATTCTAAAGGGCATCTTAAATAAATGCCTTTTCACCTGATTCTGTGTCACAGCGAAAATGAAAAATGCTCACATATGCCTAATATGCGGAGTTTATATCCCTTATTGGATGCTTTTTCATTTTCACTATTTCTTGATCTCGGGCGAAAATTCTCATTATTCAAGGCACCCTAAATATTATCAGTAGCTTTATTGATGGCTTTTTTTCAGCAGCCTTTCCCCTTGAAATAGCGGTCTGTTTCCGTCTTGACCACCTGGGAGAGCATGAGCAGACCGATGATATTGGGGAGGGCCATCATGCCGTTCATCAGATCTGAGAAGTTCCATACGAATTCCAGCTTCATCATCGCCCCCACAACCACCACACAGACAAAAACCACCCGGTAGGGGTTGATGGCTCGGGGGCCAAACAGGTATTCGATGGCTTTTTCACCATAGTAATTCCAGCCGATCAGGGTGGAATAGGCGAAAAGGGCGGTGGCAACAGCAATAATCACCACACCGGCGTGGCCAAGGGTATCGTTGAAACTGGCACTGGTTAACTCGCCTGCCGATACTCCCTGCAGCCAGGCCGGCGCGGTCAGGATCACCAGGGAGGTCATGGTGCAGACCACCAGGGTATCGATGAAGGTCTGGGTCATGCTCACCAGCGCCTGTTTTACCGGATCCTTGGTGCGGGCGGCTGCTGCGGCAATGGGCGCCGATCCCAGGCCCGACTCATTGGAAAACACGCCGCGGGCGATTCCAAAACGCATGGAGGAGGCCACCACAGAGCCGGCAAAACCGCCCGTGGCCGCGGCCGGGTTGAAGGCGTGGTAAAAAATCAGATACAGTGCATGGGGGATTTCGCCCGCGTTAAGGGCCAGCACCACAAGGGCCGCGCCAATGTAAGCGACGATCATGAACGGCACCAGCAGGGAGGTGAAACGGCCGATTGATTTGATACCGCCGAGAATCACCAGGCCGGTGAGCAGCATCAGGACCGTGCCGGTGATCCATGGTTCGACGTTGAAGGTGGATTGAAAAATGGTGGCCACCGCATTGGCCTGGGTCATGTTGCCGATGCCGAAGGTCGCCAGGGCGGTGAACAGGGCAAACAACCAACCAAGTTTGGGCAGGCCTGCTCCCTTGGCCAGATAGTACATCGGGCCGCCGCGCATGCCGTATTGGCCTTTTTCGCGATATTTGACCGCCAGCACCGCTTCCGAGTATTTGGTCGCCATGCCCACCAGCCCGGTCATCCACATCCAGAACACGGCACCTGGTCCGCCGAGAGTAATGGCGGTTGCCACGCCGACAATGTTGCCGATGCCGACTGTTGCGGCAAGCGCCGTGGCGAGCGCGGCAAAATGGCTGATGTCGCCCTCTGTGGCGTGCTCCTTGAGCCAGATCAGACGCAGGGCGTGGGGAAGGGCGCGAAACTGCATGCCGCGCAGAATCACGGTCAGGTAAAGGCCGGTTCCCACCAGCAGGGCCAGCATGGGTGGTCCCCACACCCAACCGGACAGGGTGGAAATCAGCAATTCAATCGATTCCATGGAAGTTCCTGTTTTTGATTGTCAAAATGCGTGTGGTACTCAGTGCGGTTTGTTGAGAATTCAGCCCGTGCTGCAGGATGATGACCAAGAGATCAATGAAATTTGGGTTACACTCTCATAGGTCGGCTTCCTGCCTGCCGGAATCAATACTTTGCCATGAACCTGCACATTGTCAAGCAATTTCAGTTGGTCATCTCGACACCTAATCAGTAAGAGATTGAACCGGATTGCTGGGGAAATTGTGAAAATCGTCGGGAAAAAGTGCTTTATTTCTGTTTAACATCGTGGTAGCCCATGCATGAGCAGCAGTAAAATTCCGTCAGTGGTATCTGCCGAGGCTCCCGTACCCTTTGCTCAGTTGGAAAACGTACTTATGGAAATTGTTTCTGTTATCCTGATGTCCGCTGTATCAGGTCTTTTCAGCATTGCCGGCAGCATGGAGCTCCGGCAGGGGGCTTGTGTCTGATATGAATTTGCCGGCCCAGTACTTCCGCGCCGGGGTTGGCGCGGTGATCGTCAATGATGCGGGGCTCGTCCTCGCTTTGGAACGGGCCGATATCCCTGCTGCCTGGCAGATGCCCCAGGGCGGGCTCGAAGCCGACGAGGAGCCGCTGCGGGCTGTGTTCAGGGAGGTTGCCGAGGAAACGGCGATTCCGGCACATGACCTGCAGCTTATGCAGGCAAGCCCGGAATTGCTCGTCTATGAGCTGCCTCCTGCCGCACGGAGGGTAAAAACAGGGCGGGGCCAGGTGCAATACTGGTTTTTTTTTCGATTCCACGGCAGCGACCAGGCAATTGATGTGCTGCGCGGCGGCGAATTCCGCTGCTGGCATTGGATGGCTTTTGAGAGTCTGCTGGACGCGGCGGCGGATTTCCGTAAACCGGTTTACCGGCGATTGATCGAACAATTTCGCCATCTGCCCATGCCGGGGGCTGAAGGGCCGGCTTGTACGCATTCTTCCTGAACCTGCCATCAAAGCCGGGGACAGAATTAAATCTGTCTCCCATCCTTATTATTTCCTGGTTGCAGAACATCCATTTTACCCTGCAGATAATTTCTGTCATAATCTTCAGTATTCCATAGTCAGCCCCTGGCGTAAAAATTCTGGCAACTGGCGGTGGATACCATCCTGCTAATCTTACAGGATAATCCCCCGGGTGCACCTGGTCAGGAAGAGGAGTGAGAGAATGAAAGGTGTTCTCGAATTTGTCGAGCAGATATATGTAAAGTGGACCTCTACCTGCTGCATTGGTATTGCCTTGGCGATACTGGCTGTTGACTATGCCACCGGCAAGACGGTACAGTTTCCCATACTCTACATTCTGCCCGTGGGTTTGGCGGCCTGGAGCAACAAAAGGGCTACGGCCTATGGCCTTACCGTTTTTCTTCCTCTGGTCCGTGTTTTTTTTAATTTCCCCTGGATGAAACTGCAGACCATGCCCGTGGCTGTGCTTAATTCAGTGATAAGAATCGCTGTTTTAGGTATCTTTGCTTACCTGCTTGACAGAACGTCATCCCAGACAAAGGAACTGCAGAAAAAGGTCAAGGTGTTGGAAGGCATTCTGCCCATATGCGCGTCATGCAAGAGAATTCGCAATGAGAAAGGTGAGTATGAGCAGATGGAAAAGTATGTGATCGAGCACTCTGAGGCATCCTTCAGCCATGGCATCTGCAAGGAGTGCGCAAAAAAACTCTATCCTGAGTATTTTAAAGGGGATGAGGGGCAATAACAATGTCTTGGCCGTGGATTCTTGTGCCGGGCGTTGCCGTACAAGGGCTTTCAGCTGCGGTGATTCATGCTGATGCCTTATAGGATGAGAAAAGTGTCTGGTCACCTGTTGAGGCATATTTTGCCCGGGATCATGATGAGCCGATATGGTGAAATATGATGAATAAAATGGGAGCAGATGATGAGACGCGCAGGGGTTTTGCGGAATTAGTCGATACATCCGACAAAGCCGAGGCGCTGTATCAAGGCCTTTTTGTCCACAACCGTGCTATCATGCTGATTATTGATCCTGAAAGCGGGGATATTCGGGATGCCAATGCGGCAGCCTGTCATTATTACGGCTATAGCCGGGATGCAATGAGGAAGATGCAGATCATGGCAATCAATACCCTTTCCCAGGAGCAGGTCCGGGCGGAAATGGATGATGCCAAGCAGGAAAAACGTCAATTTTTCAACTTCCGGCACCGGCTTGCCGATGGTCGAATAAGAGATGTGGAGGTTTTCAGCGGACCGATTTTAATAAATAACGAGATGCTGCTCTATTCAATCATCCATGACATCTCGGACCGTAAAAGGATAGAGCAGGAAAAAGAGCTGCTCATCGAAGAACTGATGAGAGCCATTAAAGAGATCAAAATACTTCAGGGAATCCTGCCCATCTGTTCGTCCTGCAAGAAGATCCGGGATGACAAAGGCTATTGGCAGCAGCTGGAGGCATATATAAGTGTGTATTCCGAGGCAGAGTTCTCGCATGGCATCTGCCCTGATTGTGCAGCGAGACTTTATCCTGATCTGATCCTGCCCCAAAAAAATAAAAAAAAGACATGAAAAAAAATTCGCTAAGAATTATAAGCACATATCATGAATGGTGAAAGCAATCTCTTTAAACCTACCGAACTTTTTAGCCGGAAACTTGAGCAGATAAAAAACAGTGATCCCCGCGGTTATGGCCGCATCATGAAGGTGATCGACCGCTTGCTTGTCGATCCGGATGATGCGGACGGTAAAATGCATGGCGTCTACCGGGGCCGTTTCAAAAAGTATGTCGGCCGCCGGGACTACCGGATCATCTATTACTGGTGCAGGCGATGTCGCAAGGAAAATGAGCGGCAGGAGCGAGACTGTGAAAATTGCCAGACCATCCCGGATAACAGTGTTATCTTCTTTGACCTCTATCACAAAAAAGACATGAAGAAGTTCAAGAAACATAACTGAGGAGAGGTGAACCCTTCTCCCTTCCCAATAAGGCAAATCAATGGCTACTACCCGGACCGAAACCGACTCCATGGGACCTGTTGAGGTTCCTGCCGACCGTTACTGGGGGGCCGAGACCCAGCGGGCGAAACTGCATTTTCCCATCGGCGTGACCCGTTTTTGCTGGCAGCGTCCGATGATCCGGGCTCTGGGTATTCTGAAAAAGGCAGCCGCCCTGGCCAATGCCGAACTCGAACAATTATCTCCGGAGATCGCCGCATTTATAGTCACAGCTGCGGAAGAGGTGATCGACGGCAGGCTGGACGATCATTTCCCTCTGGTTGTTTTCCAGACCGGCTCCGGCACCCAGTCCAACATGAACGCCAACGAGGTGATAGCCAACCGTGCCATCGAACTGGCCGGCGGCACACTGGGCACCAAAAAACCGGTCCATCCCAACGATCATGTCAACTGCGGGCAGTCGTCAAACGACACCTTCCCCACTGCCATGCACATCGCCGTGGTTGAGGAGTTGCAGCACAGACTTTTCCCGGCAATGACCCAACTGCGCGATATTCTTGCCGCCAAGGCCAGGGCATACAGGGATCTGGTCAAAATCGGCCGCACCCATCTGCAGGATGCGACCCCCATCACC
This sequence comes from Pseudomonadota bacterium, assembly GCA_018816555.1. GTDB lineage: Bacteria > Desulfobacterota > Desulfobulbia > Desulfobulbales > SURF-16 > SURF-16. The sequence continues at coordinate 9,727 of JAHIVT010000096.1, read as the reverse complement.
CTGGGGCAGGAAATCAGCGGCTGGGTGGCCCAGCTTGATTTCGGACTAAAAGCATTACAGACTGCGCAGGCAGGCCTGTATGATCTGGCCATCGGCGGCACGGCGGTAGGGACCGGGTTGAATGCCCATCCCCGTTTCGGTGATCTTGCCGCCCATCACATTGCCGCCCTGACAGCTTATCCCTTTCGTTCGGCGCCCAATAAATTTTTTGCCCTGGCCGCCCACGATGCCCTGGTACAGGTTTCGGCGGCGCTACGCACTCTGGCCGGCGGGCTGATGAAGCTTGCCAACGACGTGCGCTGGTTGGCAAGCGGCCCCCGCTGCGGCATCGGCGAGGTGTTCATTCCTGAAAACGAACCGGGCTCGTCCATTATGCCGGGCAAGGTCAACCCCACCCAGTGCGAGGCGCTGAACATGGTTTGCGTGCAGGTGTTCGGTAATGATGCCACCGTGGCCTTTGCCGGCAGCCAGGGTGATTTTCAGCTCAATGTCTACAAGCCGGTAATGGTGCACAATGTGCTGGAAAGCATCGACTTGCTGGCTGATGCCGGTAGGGCCTTTGGCGACCACTGTGCCAGGGGGCTTGCGCCTAACCTGTCAAGGATACGAGAAAACCTGGAAAAGAACCTGATGCTGGTCACCGCCTTGAACCCCCATATCGGTTACGACCGGGCTGCGCAGATCGCCAGAAAGGCCCATCACCAGGGGCTGACTCTGCGGGAGGCGGCCCTGAATTCCGGCTATGTGACAGCGGAGCAGTATGACCAGTGGATTTCGCCGCTGGATATGACCCGAACGCAAGACAGTTGAGCTTTTTATGGCACGTCCGGAACCGGTTTAATGTTGACGCGCCTTGCCGGGATAAAGGCCTTGGTTTACTGATCGAAAGCAGTTTGGGCAAGATGGATTTTCAGGCCGCTCAGAAGCCAATTTTTTTAAGGATTAAGCGGGGTTGTCGGCCAATGGCAGGCATTGTAATTGCATGTGAAATCATTGTAAGGCATGCCCTGGGAGTGGATAATGAAAAAGAAAGTTCTGGTGGTAGATAACAATAAGCTGATCGTGCGGCTGCTGACGGTTTTTCTGCAGCAGCAGGGCTATGTTGTTGCAGCAGCGGAAGACGGCCTGTCCGCCCTGGATCAGGTGGAAGTCTTCCGGCCGGATATCATGCTTGTCGACCTGATAATGCCGCAGATTAACGGCGAAAAGCTTTGCCGCATTATCCGCAAGATGCCGGAGCATGATGCCATTTTCATCATCATCATCTCGGCCATAGTAGCCGAAGAAAAGGTGGATTTCCAGTCATTCGGGGCCAATGCCTGTATTGCCAAAGGACCGGCCAAACAGATGAATGAGCATCTTGCCACCGTTCTCCATTATTATGAAAATGACAAGGTGGATCTGTTGGGTAAAAAGATTTTTGGTGAAGAAAACATTTTTGAACGTGACATCACCAAGGAGCTGCTTGCCACCAAAAAGCATCTGGAGATCACTTTAAATCATATGGACGAGGGGCTGGTGGAACTAACCGCCGATGCCCATGTCATTTTTGCCAATCCTGTCTCCTTTAAGCTGCTGGGGTTGTCCGAGGAAAAAGTGCTGGCGGGATTTTTTCCGGATTTTTTTGCCGAATCGGATAGGCAGCGCATTGCCAGACTGCTTGAAAAACAGGATGAGAACATCGTTGAGCTCGGGGAAGATGAGCCGATTACTCTGCATGACAACTATCTGCTGTTGAAATTTGTACCCTTTTATGATCAGGGCCGCAGGTATATCATCGCCATGATGCATAACATTACCAGGCGCAAACAGGCTGAGCTGGAACTGATCCATCACAAGGAGAATCTCGAGGAAATGGTGCAGGATCGCACCGTCACGCTGGAAGAGTTGAATGTCGAACTGGAGGATGCTCTCTGCAAAGTGAAAACCCTGAGTGGTCTGTTGCCCATCTGTGCCGCATGCAAGAAAATCCGGGATGATCAGGGATACTGGAATCAGATAGAGCTGTTCATCAGGGATCATTCCTTTGCCGAATTCAGTCATGGCATCTGCCCTGAGTGTGCCAAAAAACTCTATCCTGAGCTTGATCTCTATGAAGATAAATAAAGGGATATCTTTTTCGCATTTTCCAACAATGACTGCGGCGCCACACCAGGGTTATACAACCTGATCTCGACATATTTTGCCTTGATAGCCAATTTTGGTTCGCGAAGAGTGCCTCAAGTACCTAAAGTTACGGTAGGAGCTCTGAAATTCAGTTTGATCGGCAATCTGTCTCATTTTAATAAAATATGGTATGATGGGTTGCACATAATATCCTGTGGTATTCCGGCGGACAGGGTCCACTGGGGTCTCAGGGTGAGTGAAAAAAACGGGAAGGTGGAGGTGTATTGCAGATGAAAGAAAAAACGATTTCACGGGTTATCATTATTCTGCTTGCTGTCAGTTTACTCTTTTTGCCATCGTGCGCTTACAAGGAGAGGGTGCAGCCCATCACCCTGCCCGCCGGGACAAAGAATTATGTAGTGGTCAACGGGGTGCAGATTTCAGCAAATGCCTATGCCGACAAAAAAACTGCCAAGGACGCCTTTGGGTTTGATATCAGAGGCGCCGGTCTCTTGCCCGTACAGATTGTTTTCCAGAATGACGGCGACCGGCCCGTATCATTGGTTGCCGAACAGACCTTTCTTATCGACTCCAAAAATCAGGCCTGGCCGGTTAACACCCTTGACAGGACCTATGACCGGGTGGAAAAACATGTGGATGTGGGCGAGACGGCTGCCGGCGCAGCAAAACCTGCTCTGCTGCTTGGTGCAGCAGGAGCGCTTGCCGGACTAGCAGTGGGCATTGTCACCGGTGACAACATCGGTGAGGCCATGGGGAAAGGGGCGGCCATCGGTGCGGCAGCAGGGGCTGTCGGCGGTGGGGTCAGCGGGTATCAGAACGCCAGAGGAAAAATAAAACAGGATCTATCGCAAAAGGCCCTGGTAAACAAGGAAATACTGCCCAGCCAGATTGGTTACGGCATGCTCTTTTTCCCGGGTTTTACCGAGGAGGCACAGGATGCTTTCCAGTTGAAACTGACCTTGTCATTTTCCGGCGAACTGCATTCCGTCACCCTTGATCTGCTTCCCCAAGTCAACTGATTTTCCATGCTTCAGAGGCGCTTGCCGTCAGCCAGGCGCCTCTGCCGATCATCACATTGTTTACCTCTCCTGATCAAATCTTAGCACGCAAATCTGCACATGAAGAAACCTGCCTGTTTCGCCGGATACTGATGAAAGATGTAGTGAGGAGGAGAAAGTTCTCAGAGGGGTGATGTGATTACTCTTCAGGCCAAGCTTGGCTGTCGTTTTACCGCGTTTCCATCTCCATGCTGATATCACAGGCCGGGGCCGAATGGGTGAGGGCGCCGATGGAAATAAGGTTGACGCCTGTTTCCGCCACGCCACGCACATTTTCCAGGTTGATCCCCCCTGAGGCCTCAAGCAGGGCTCGTCCCTTGACCAGTCGGACGGCCTGACGCATCATTTCCGGAGTCATGTTGTCCAGCATGATGATATCGACATCGGCCGCCAGGCAGGACTCAACCTGTTCCAGGGTTTCCGCTTCCACTTCGATTTTCAGGGTATGGGGCGCATGTTCCCTGACACGCTTGACCGCTTTCTGGATGGAGCCGCAGGCTGCGATGTGATTGTCCTTGATCAGGATGCCGTCGGCCAGATTGAAGCGGTGGTTATACCCGCCACCAACCCGGACAGCGTATTTTTCCAACATGCGCAGTCCGGGGGTAGTTTTTCTGGTATCAACGATTTTCACCGGCAGCAGCATCACCTTGTCGACAAAACGGGAGGTGAGGGTGGCGATACCGCACAGACGCTGAACGAGATTCAAGGCAACCCGTTCAGCCCGCAGCAGGTCAATAACCGGCCCTGATGCGGTGAAAAGTACATCTCCCGGTTGTACCCTTGTGCCGTCATCGGCTGCGGTGTATTCGATACGGGGATTGCACAGTCGGAAGACCTCTCCAGCAACGGTTCCCATGCCTGCGCAGACAAAGGCAGTCTTGGCGATAAATCGGGCCTTGCCTGTCTGGGCATCAGCAAAAATCGATTCGCTGGTCAGATCGCCGCTGCCTAAATCTTCGGCCAGGAAACGTTTGAGGCCTTCAATAAGTTCAAGTCGATTCATTTGAATAAAATTCCGGACAGGCTGCTGTCGTGTTATTGGGCGCGCCAGTTTCCGTATTCGTCCCGGCAGGCTTTCTGGATAATTTTCTCAGGTCTGCCGTCAACGGTGGCCAGGATCTCGGCCTCACGACAATTCTGATTATTGCTGTTTGTATAGGTGTTCTGTGGTGTCACCGCATACTGGTTGCCGTTGTTCGGGTTGACCCATTGGGTGGTGCGGCCGTCCGGCATAGTTTCATATGCGGCGCTGATTTTTGCCTGATCGGCTTTGTCCATCTCATTGCCCACGGCATAACCGAGCAATGCGCCGACTGCAGCCCCGATCAGAGTCGCCCCGGTATTGCGGCCGATTGCCTGGCCGGCAATTGCTCCGGCGGCAGCGCCGGTACCCATCCCGGTCTGGGCTTTGGTGGCGCATGATGAAAGAAAAGCGGCCAGGATAAGAAGGAGAATAAAATTTTTCCACATGGTAAAACCTCATAAAAAGATTAGTGAGAAAACGGCGAGGCAAAAAAAGTGTTATCTTGCCTACACGTTCAATGAATACAATGGGGTCCTTTTTTTTTCAAGGACAAAGAAAATACTTGCAAGGTTCCCTTTTTTGTCTGGAAAGGATTTACCCAATAATGTTAGTCTGTAAAAACATTTAATCCATTTGGAGGCATATATGATGATCGATTTAATCAAGAAGGCATTTTATACCGGATTGGGAGCGGCTGAACTCACCCGGGAGAAAGTTGAAGATCTTGCCAGGGAGCTTGCCGACAAGGGCAAGGTATCCGACAGCGAGATTAAGAAATTTGTTGATGAGATGCTGGATAAGTCCCAGGAACGCAAGGACCAGCTGCTGCAACAGGTTGAGAAGGTGACGGAGGACGTGCTGAAAAAGATGAATCTTGCCAGCCGTGATGATTTGGATGCCCTGGAAAAAAGGCTGGCGGAAATGATTCAGAAGTCACAGGAGAAAAGCGCTGGCGAGTAAATGTTAAATATTCGTAAAATCGGGGTTATCGGACGCACATACCGCAATCTCGGCCGCTACCGGCAGATTCTCTCAGTTCTTTTCAAATATGGTTTCGACGAGTTTGTCGATATCCTGAAAATTGAGCAGTATCTGGAAATCAGTCTGCCCATGCTGTTCAAGAAAGAGCCGAAAGTCAGCGAGAAAATGAGCAGACCGGAGCGGATTCGGCGGGTGCTGGAGGAACTTGGGCCTACTTTCATCAAATTCGGCCAGATTCTTTCGACCCGTCCTGATCTGATTCCCTTGGAGTATATAAAGGAGCTGGCCAAACTTCAGGATGATGTCCCCTCATTTAGCTATGAGGAGGTCTGTGAAGTGATCACCAAAGAGCTTGGCCAGCCTCCTGAAGTGGTTTTTCAGTCCTTTGAGAAGGAGCCCTTTGCTGCGGCATCCATCGGACAGGTGCATCGAGCCCGGTTGCCCAATAATGAAGATGTCGTGGTGAAGGTGCAGCGGCCGGGAATCCAGGAGATCATTGAAACCGACCTGGAGATCATGCTCCATCTTGCCTCCCTCATGGAACGTCATCTTGAAGAGTTTGAGGTGCAGCGTCCCTCCCGTATTGTCTCGGTTTTTGCCAGGAGTATTGAAAAGGAAATCAATTATCTGCTGGAGGCGGCCAATATTGAGCGCTTTGCCAGGCAGTTTCTGGCGGATCAGACGGTCTATATTCCCAAGGTGTATCGTCAGTACTCGACAAAAAGAGTGATCACCATGGAATTCGTCGATGGTATCAAGGCCTCCGAGGTTGAGACATTGCAGGAGGGCGGCTATGATCTGAAAATGCTTGCCAGTAACGGCGCCGCTCTGATCATGAAACAGATTTTTCTCCATGGCTTCTTTCATGCTGATCCCCATCCCGGCAATCTCTTTATTCTTCCCGGCAATATCATCTGTTTCCTTGATTTCGGCATGATGGGTCGAATTTCCCGCAAAGAGAGGACGGATTTCGCCGATCTTGTCATGCGCGTGGTCAGCAGGGATGAAAAAAAGGTGGTTGATTCCATCCTGAAAATCACCTATCAACAAGATCAGCCTGATCGGGAGATCCTGGAAATTGACACTACCGAACTCATGGACCGATATGTCGGGCTTCCTTTAAAAGATCTGGAGGTTGGTGTTGTCATGCATCATCTCCTTGAAATTATCTCCCGACATCGGTTAAGTTTAAAACCGAGTTTCTACCTTCTGGTCAAGGCAACCAGCACCATTGAAACGGTAGGTGGCATGCTTGATCCTGATTTTGATATCATCCAGCATGCTGAGCCTTTTATTAAAACAATTCAGATGGAGAGATTCAATCCCCGTAAAATTATGGGGGATATCATTGAATCAGGCACTGAACTGGTGCAGCTATTTCAGGAGATTCCGGCAGGACTGCGTGATGTCCTGTCTCTGACCAGGCAGGGCAGGATCAAAATCGAGTTTGAGCACCGGGGGCTGGAATCGCTTTATGAACATCTTGAACAGATAACCAACCGGCTGGCCTTTGCCATTGTTCTTGCTGCGCAGATTATAGGTTCCGCTCTGATTGTGCTTGCTGATCTGCCGCCTAAGTGGAACGGTATCCCGATCATAGGCTTGGTGGGTTTTCTTCTGGCGGGCATTATGGGCTTCTGGCTCCTTGTTTCCATGCTGCGCCATGGGAAGATGTAATGAGGGGCCGTTACGAAACAACCATTACATTTCTAACTGTTTTTGTTACGGCCCCTGATGCCGGTCAAAGTGTTTTGATGTTAGAGTTATTTTTTTACAACGGCTGATTTCCCTGATTGCTCAAGGCAGCAGGCTTTACTGACTGGATAACGAGAGGAATTCAAAAAATGATTGTTGTAAGCAATAAGAAGCCGAGTCAGTTTACCGGCGATATTCTTGTCTATTTTGTTCGCCAATCTGAAAAGAAACGTGCACCGGTGTGCAGTGACAAACTGGTGCAGGAAAGGATTGATCATGCCTTTGAACTTGGAGATTGTCTGGGGAAAAAGGAGGAATGCCTGCTTATCTATCCGGAAAGGGTTTTTGACGGGGTTCGTGCCAAAAGACTGCTTATTGTCGGTTTGGGTAAGGATGAGCTGAACCGGGAGCTGTTCCGGCGGGCAGGTGGGGTAATAGCCCTGAAGGCTCTCGCTCTGAAGGCTGAGAAACTTTTTCTGGTTGTCCCGGAAGAGCTTTCTTTTCCGGTTGGAGATATGGCTGAATGTCTCAGTGAAGGGTTAATTCTGGGCAGTTACCAGTTCAAGAAATATAAGAAGGAAGAGGAAGATGAGAAAGGCATAGAGATAAAGAGGATCGGTCTCTATGTCAACGATGCTTCCATGGTTCATGCCAGAAAGGGGGTCAAACGTGGGCTTGCCGCAGGAAATGCCGGGGTGGCAGTGCGGGATATGGCCAATGAACCGGGCAATGTCTGGACGCCGCAGGCCTTTGCCGATTTTGGAGAAAAGATTGCCAGGGAAGGTGATCTGGCCTGCAGGATTATTGAAAAGGAGGAGATGCAGCAGCTGAAGATGGGCGGCATTCTCGGAGTGAGTCAGGGATCGGCCCTGCCGCCGAAACTGGTTGTGCTCGAATACAGAACAGGGAAGAATGTGCCGACGCTGCTGCTGGTCGGCAAAGGCCTTACCTTTGATTCCGGCGGCATATCCTTAAAATCAGGGGATGGCATGGGCGACATGAAATATGACATGTGCGGCGGGGCGGCGGTCATGGCTGCCATGCAGGTTATTGCCGAGGAAAAGCCCGGTCGCCTCGATGTGGTTGCCCTGGTGCCGGCCGCGGAAAATCTGCCCTCTTCCACTGCCCTGAAACCGGGGGATATCATTCGGCAATATGGCGGGAAAACAGTCGAGGTTCTTAATACCGATGCGGAAGGCCGTCTTATCCTGGCCGATGCTCTGGCATACGGGGTGGAGCACTACAAACCTGATGCGGTGGTGGATGTGGCAACGCTGACCGGCGCGGTCATTATCGGTTTAGGCCATCATCGCACCGGTCTTTTAGCAAATAATGACGAGCTGGCGGAGAATGTGCTGGCGGCAGGGGAGAGGGCGGGTGAGCCGCTGTGGCGTCTGCCTCTGGCTGAAGAGTACAAGGAGCAGCTCAAGTCCAAGATCGCTGATTTGAAGAATATCGGCGGCAGGGCGGGCGGGACCATTACTGCGGCAACCTTTCTGCAGGAGTTTGTCGGTAATACCCCCTGGGCTCATCTGGACATTGCCGGTACCGCCTGGAATTATACGGAAAAATCATATATTCCCAAGGGGCCTTCGGGGATTGCGGCCAGGACATTGATTGAGCTGGTGCGCAGCTGGAGGTAAGCGCAAAAGATCGGCTGCACGACAGATATTTTGAGCCTTTTCTTGAGACAGCCCTTGCGACGTATTTGATTGACTGAGGTGAAAGCGGCTCCGGCCGTTTTCACTTTACCGATGAGAATTCTCGTCGCCTTGTTTTTTATGCGGCATCATTGCTGCTCCTCCTTTGCCGGTTCCGGCAGCAAACACTCCAGTGACCCGCTTTCCTGCAATACATTTCTTTTTTCTCACGGTGTTTCGTTTCCTTGATGCGCAGATTTTTGCCGTACCAGATTTCCCCCCCTGCTGAATTTTTTTGCCAAACTACTCTCAACTGTTGACTTGTTCTGTTGAAAAAATATTTGATTGCAAATGGGTAGGTTGCCCGTTGATTGGGTAATGTATCCCGAAATTTTCATTGAGAACATGGATAAATTGGGGTAGATATCATATAAGCCTGACGTTTAATGCTACCAGGAAAATGCGTTCCTTATGCCCCAGGCTGGTGTTTGCGCCTGATAAATGAAAAGAAAGATGTCTCGATCTGAGATGAAAACTGCTTTAAACCGGAAACTTGCGGAAAATGAAAAGTTTCCATGTCATTGATAATTCGGCAGAGGAGGGAAAAATGAAGAAGGAAAGAGTTTTTATGAAATTGTTAGGTAACAGTCTGGCCGTTGCAGCATTTATCGCCTTGGCCGGGGTTGGTACATCCAGCGCGACCACGGATATGGCCGGCATGATGGATGAAGGTATTTCCTATGAGAGTGCAGCGCCGCAGAAGAGTTTTGTCGTCACCCACGACAATAGGGCCGACCTGGAGGCCTCAATGGCGGAGGGCATAGTCTATGAGGAGTCTGTCGTTGCCAGCGACAAGGTAGTGATTATGCTGGACCACCGGCAGTCAATGCTGCAGGGCATGGAAGCATGTCTCTGTGAAGACCCCACTGCCTTGGTTGTTGAGAGTCAGATGGCAAATTATCAATCAGAGGCCCTTGATTCGAAACCGGCAGCAGGAAGCCAAAAATAAATAATCCGCCGCGTGGTCAACGCGGCGGATTGGTGTAGCAGATATTGCGAATTTTTTTCAGCAGGCGGCACAATCCTTTGTGCCGCCTTTTATTTTGTAGATGGCATGGTTCAAGGCGGGCAGCACAACTGCAAGATTCTCCCTGGCCCCCTTTTCACTGCCAGGGAGATTGATGATCAGGCTTTCCTTT
>JAHIVT010000095.1 GCA_018816555.1 Pseudomonadota bacterium | reverse complement strand
TTCACTGAGCAGTTCGCCTTCGCAATATTCAGTGACCAATAGGGCGCTCAGCGAATAGTTGCGCCCCAACGGTCTGACAACGTGGTGAGGATAGCCCTCCATCCCGTAATCACGCATAAGGCAGAGATTGTTGAATTCGCTTGTCAAGCGCGAGAAAGCCTTCTTCGAGTCCCATTTCCGCGACGAAAGAAAGAACTTGCCAACGACCTTCACCCCGGAGTGTCTGTCCTCATACAGGTAAACATCATTAGATCCATGTAGCCCGAAAACCCGGTATGTCGCATGGCCTGTCGAGCCGTTAATCAATGGCTGGATATCATACCGAAGATAACCGTGCAAAGGGTCGTTCTCCGGCAATCGCCCAAGGTAATTCTTACTCATTGTTGATTATTTTTCCGCTTTTCAACGTGAGAGCATCTTTCAACTCGATTCGCAGGATCAATTGTGTTAACCGAGCCGGTCTGGAGAATTTGGACAGATCGTTAAGCGAAAATTCCGCACTGTGAGAATTTTCAATTCGACGCATTCTTACTAGCATCGCTGCTCAATACAACACCTTGTTTTATTTCTTTGACTTTGGCCATAATCTCATCATGGGTCAAGATACCTTTCTCAACCAGAACATCGATTAACGCCTGGTTGATGATCATCTCCATCTTTATCGCCTCAACCAAAGATACCATCTCCTCTTTATCTAGTTTTTCACCCATCTTCTATCTCATCCTCGATATTTCATTTGCTAATGAACAGTATGATTTCCAGAAACGGACAAATCCCAAATTAAATCTTGCCAGCCCTCCAGAGTGCCTTCAAAGCCGCATTTAGGACATTTCCAGTATATCCGGTCATCATCAATCCAGCTCAGGTGCAATTCCGTCTTGCACGGTTTCCTGCCTGGGCGGAGCCAGCAAAGCGGAGGATCACCAACAATCAAGTCACTTTCAAGAGCAGTGATATAAGATATCAGTTCAGTCAGTTTTTTTACTTTGAACCTCAGTTGAGGTGCGGCAGGACCGTCAAGTTGTTCGTTGAGCAAGTTTCTGATGTTGATTGCCCACATTATTAATGTCTTTCCATGTCTTTCAAGGCAGCTTCTTCCGCCGGGCTGATATATAAACCGTATTTTTGTTTAACCTTACGCCATTTGCGTGCATACTCCGGCCAGTAACTTTTCAGCGGCGGCCGCCATTCATCAGGAGCCTGATCGCTTTTTTCTTTATTGATATCATCATCCACGGCAAGGAGGTTAAGAGGGTCATTGGCAAAATCTCTTTTCTTTTCCCTCGACCAGTCAGCTCCTCCTGTTTTATGGGCATGTGAAAGAGGGACGATATGATCAATGTCCAAATCACTCGCCTTGGTGAATTCTTTGCCGGTGTAAGGACAGACCCATTTACCCCAGGAAACATTGCATGGTTTGTTGCGTTTGTATTTAATGGTGCCGGTATTGTCACGGATAAGAATTTCAGCCCTGGTATCCTGGCAGTCGCTATCGTCATCAGTCCAGTGGGGCCAATCTTCACGATTATATGCCGTTCTGACTTGAGGTGCCAGGCTGGAAGTTTTCGTTTTGTGAAGATGATATACTCCGGTTTTTTTGTCGGTGTGCCCCCCATTACGGTCGAGGCCACCAGGATGAGAGAAGGAGATGGACGGGAGGAGCAGGAATATAAAGATAAGAGAAAATATTTTTTTCATCACTTGTGATTTAATGCGCCCTCTAAAATTTTGACCGTCGCATCATAAATCTTCGGGTCTTTACTGGCCCGTGGTCCAGCCACATTGAGCACCTTGATTCCATTATCAATGATCCATGATTGCAACATCCGAGTCGCGTATGACCTGGACATATTTTCCATATCGAGATGGAGCCATGGTTTATTATGTTTCTCAGCCATTTTTCTGGTGAGATCTGAACCGCCGGTTAATTTATCATGAGAAAGAATCGCGGTTCCATCAGAATCAATGACATTCCGTTCAGTTCGTTTCGGATAACTATCTGTAGCCATCTCCTCCAGCTGATAATGTTCTGGTAAAGGTCCATCTTCAGTCAATCTTCCTTTTGGAATCCATCCACCATGAGGGATACCAAGTTTGATAGCCACGTCAAGAGCAGCGCGATCAGCTCCAGTCTGTCCACCTGAAATGATTTTGATTAGCATATAGTTTGTGGGATACTCATTTCGCGTCGGCCTGGAATTCCTGATATTATTCTCAATCACTGTGGAGGCTGTCAATCACCAGAGCGGGCGACCAAGTTTTTAGATTGTATTTTGATCGCCCTAATCGTGCCGTCAGCGAGGACAGCGCCGGGGCAGATCGGCGGGCTTCTCCCGAGAATTTGCTTTAATAAATATCTACCAAAATTTCTTCCCTTTCGTATGTGTCATATCCTGGATGATCTTCCCAGAGCTTTTTTTCACATATATCGCGCGCTTCCTCTCTGCATGAAGCTTCCGCGCAATATGTTTCGACAATATGTATGTTCCCAGCATCATATACTTGAAACTTGAAACAGTAGGTATTCATTTCAATAATTGAATTTCCCATCCTTTTCAGCCCCGCTTGTTTTGCTGTAACACTCAACCTATTCACTGACAATCGCCCTGACTCTTGCCAAAGCATCGTTAATCACGTGTTCCGGTGCTTTTTCGACAAATTGAACCCCTCTTTCTATAAAGTCGATCATCTTCACTTGTTGGCACAACACAACGCCCTGGACTTTTTTGCCATTAAGGGGAACCTCAAAACCATGGCCCCTAACCCTGCTTGTGATCGGCGCAACCATAGCCAGCATAATTTTTTTATTGAAAGGAGTTGCAGAAAGAACAAGAGCAGGTCTTTTACCCAGTTGCTCATGCCCGGCTGCAGGGTCAAAATTTGTCCACACTACATCGCCGCGTTCTGGAATATAGTTTTTCTTAACCATTACCAGATTTCCCTACCAACAGGGTCAGAGTTAAGCCATGATTGATCTTCTTCTGAGCGTTTCATTGATTCAGGCTTACACTGTCCAAGCAGTTCTTCCAGCTTATATTCCTTTTTTTTCGTAATTGGCGTGATAATGATTTTTCCGTTAACGGCCTCAACATCAACCTCTTGGTCAAGACGAAGGTTGACGGATTCAACGACGGCTTTTGGGATCCTCGTTGCGAGACTGTTACCCCATTTTTTAATTGTCATGAGCATAATTCACCCCTTAAGCAAAAAGTTTAAACACTGTCTATACTTTATATTTATAGCGCCAGAAAAGCCATGTGTCAACATTGTTTAAACTTTTATTTAATGTAACCTGGGGTGGCCCCCACAGTCTGGTCATCATCAGCATTTGTATCACGGACCTCAGTGTCACTCATGTTGGGTTACCCTAAATCGATGAAACCGGAGCATAATAATACCATTTTTCTCCAGACATCTCCGGGGCACGACAGGTTACGTCCCCAGCTGACGGCCCACCAATTCTGTTTATGTCCGATTTTTTTGTGCACAAGTAGCGGCTCCCTCTGTTATTCTTTTACAATACGGATACCGCTTTTCTTTCATTCAACTTTACTTGTGATGCATCATGTGTGGACGCTTTGCCCTGCCAACACCAGAAGAACTGGCCAGCCATTTCAACCTCAAGAAAATGCCCGAGCTTGAGCCACGATACAATATCGCTCCATCCCAGGTCGTTGCGGCGGTGCGGCTTATTCCCGGCACACCGGAGCGTGAGCTTGTCATGCTCAAATGGGGCCTCATTCCTTTCTGGGCCAAGGATAAGAAAATCGGTTATAAGATGATTAATGCCAGGGCGGAAGGCATTGCCGGCAAGCCCGCCTTCCGGGCCGCCCTCAGGCAACGCCGCTGCCTGATTCCGGCACTCGGTTTTTTTGAGTGGCTGCACACGACCAAAACCAAACAGCCTTATTTTGTAAGGCTTAAAGAGCCCGATATCCTTGCCTTTGCCGGTCTCTGGGAGCATTGGCAGGGCGAAGACGGTGAGATCATCGAATCCTGCACCATCATCACCACCGGTGCCAACCAGACCGTGTGCAAGATTCACGACCGGATGCCGGCCATCATTGAGCCGGGACAGTATGAGAATTGGCTTGATCCGCAGGCAGCCAATCAAGCCCTGTTACCCATGCTCAAACCCTTTCCCGACCAGCAAATGGTTGCCTATCCGGTGGGGCTGGGAGTTAATAACCCCAAGAATGATAATCCGGATTGCCTGGCCGAGATAAAGGACAATTAACATGGAACTCAAGACGGATTCTTCGATAGCGAAAATATTCGGTTATGCCCGGAAAACCAGAGTTGCCCGGCCACTCTTTCTGTGCGGGGTTTCGGCCGGCTTTCCCTCCCCGGCTGATGACTACATCGACCGGCTGCTTGATCTCAATGACCTCCTGATCAAAAATCCTCCCGCCACCTTTTTTGTCAAGGTGGCCGGGGACTCGATGAGCGGCGCCGGCATCTATGACGGCTGTATCCTGATCGTTGACCGCTCCATTGAGGCCACCAATGGCAGGATTGTCATTGCCGCTGTCAATGGTGAACTGACCGTCAAGCGCTTGCTAAAGAGCAATGATTCATGCCGGCTTGTTGCCGAGAATACCGACTATGCCCCCTTGGAGATTAACGAAGAGAGCCAATGCGAGATATGGGGAGTGGTGACCAGTGTCATCCAGCAATTTGAAAAGTAACCGGCTAGTTGCCCTGGTTGACTGCAACAATTTCTTTGGTGCGACCTGAAAGTCGCTTGAATTTCTGTTTTACTGAATGATGTAGTTCTGATGAAACCGGTTGTTCCATCAGCCGTTCCCTACCCAGACATGCAGAGCCGGTAACAGCTCTGT
>JAHIVT010000094.1 GCA_018816555.1 Pseudomonadota bacterium | reverse complement strand
TTCACTGAGCAGTTCGCCTTCGCAATATTCAGTGACCAATAGGGCGCTCAGCGAATAGTTGCGCCCCAACGGTCTGACAACGTGGTGAGGATAGCCCTCCATCCCGTAATCACGCATAAGGCAGAGATTGTTGAATTCGCTCGTCAAGCGCGAGAAAGCCTTCTTCGAGTCCCATTTCCGCGACGAAAGAAAGAACTTGCCAACGACCTTCACCCCGGTGTGTCTGTCCTCATACAGGTAAACATCATTAGATCCATGTAGCCCGAAAACCCGGTATGTCGCATGGCCTGTCGAGCCGTTAATCAATGGCTGGATATCATACTGAAGATAACCGTGCAAAGGGTCGTTCTCCGGCAATCGCCCAAGGTAATTCTTACTCATTGTTGATTATTTTTCCGCTTTTCAATGTGAGAGCATCTTTCAACTCGATTCGCAGGATCAATTGTGTTAACCGAGCCGGTCTGGAGAATTTGGACAGATAGTTAAGTGAAAATTCCGCATTGAGTGATTTCTTCCAACTACCAATTCTAACAACTTTATGGTCCCAAAAAGTCAACATATCCATTCTTGAAAAAAGTCACGATATTTCCAAACTATTCTTACTCCGTAATTTACAACTTTCATCTTGTAATTACATCATTTTCTCCGCCAAGACACGAAATCATAGAAAAGCGGGAAACTCGCCATTATAAGAAAGTCCCCCCCATAGAAAAGAGCATATAGACCTAAAGAATTCTCCTTTTTTGATACTGGACACCTGAATAACAACATTATGCAGGAAATCATAGCCTCATTTACAATCGAATACGCACTCACCAAGGCCGAGGTCATGGCGGAGATCGAGGCCCTATTTGCCCTCCGGCTCTCCCAATGGTATCGACTTCCGGTGATGGTCTTTTTCCGTGATGATCTGCGGCTGGAGGCCGTGGCCTACAACCAATCAGGCGGGGTGGTCATGCAGCGCCTCGTCGAACTATCGGAGATCAAAGGCCGGGGGACGCTCAAGAGGCAGCTTGAGACGAATCTGGCCAAGGCAGCGGTGCTCAAGCAGACCGCCCGCTATAAATACTTTGAGAAAGAGCTGTTGTGGGGCGAGATAACCGCCTGCGATGCCGAGCAGAATCTCTATGTCGAAACCGAGGTCATTGCCGGTGAACGGCTGACGGCAATCTGTCCCGTAAACCGGATCGGGCTGCATGAGCGGCACTCAGGTGATTTCGCCATCGGCCGGAAACGGGCCTTTCATCTGCGCCGGGTGGAGCCGGTTTTGCTGAACGGCACCCCACGTCTCAAGGTGGTGGTGGACCGGGTGTCCAAGACCCTGGTCGAAACCCTGCTTCGCAGTCAGCTTGGGCCTGATGCGGAAAAGGTCAAGATCCACTGCCTCAAACGTTATGTGGGACATAAGAGTATCGTTTTCAGTACCGGTCGTCTGCCGAAGTCAGCGATCATCGCGGTGGACCGGGAACTGAAAGAGCGGATCCAGGTAAATATTGTCAAGTCCATGCCCGGCGAATAATGGCCAAACGCAAAGCAAAAGAACCCTGGACCCATATCGGCACCGGGGTCCATCTCGATTATCCCCATACAGTTCTGGATCTGGGCTTTCCGGACAGTTACCGGAAGGGCCATTTCTGGTGTTTCGGCACCACCCGGGTGGGCAAGACCAGGGTCATGGAGCACATCATTGAACAGGACATCCGCAAGGGCTATTCCGTGGTGGCCATCGACCCCAAAGGCGATATTGACCTGTTTTCAAAAATCACCCAGCTCGCCATAGACACCGGCCGCCATCACGATCTGATGCTGGTTACACCCATCTTCCCGCAGTACAGCGCCATCCTTGATCCCCTCTCCTCGTACTACATGCCGGAAGAGCTGGTGGGCCATATCACCGCCGGGGTAGCGGTGGGCCGGGAGCCGTATTTCTTCGGGGTGGCCTATGAGGTGAGTCTGGTCGTGGTCCAGGCCCTGATTATGCTGGCCGAGGTGGCCGGCACGACGCCATCGTTTAATCTTAATGACATCAAGAACCATATCAGCCATCAGGACCTTGAAAAGCTCAAGGAAAAAATCGATTATATCAACACCCCGGAGGCGGAGCAGCTTTCCCGGGATATCCAGAAGATCCTCTCCACCCCGGCGGATTATTACTCCAAGGTGGCCAGCTCGCTCCGGGTGGCGCTTACTGAATTGACCTCGGGCAATGTCGGCAAGATTATCGGCAAGGCGGATGAAAACCGTTTCATCAAGCGCCTTGAGCTGGGCAAGGGTATCATCCTGGTGGTGCAGCTTGGATCATTACTTACCAAGCGGGCCGCCTACACGGCGGGCAAGGTCATTATCTCCATGATCCAGGCCTTTGTCGGCCGGGTCTATTCCAGCGGCAGAAATGTCACTCCCTCGCTGGTCCTGCACATCGACGAGGCCCAGTCGGTCTTGTACCAGGGCATCGAGGATCTGTTCGCCAAGGCCGGCGGGGCCGGAGTCTTCATCCACGGTTACTGCCAGTCCATCAGCCAGTTGTATGCCGAGGTGGGCGATGACCGGGCCAACACCATCCTCGACAATTGCAACACCAAACTCTTCATGCGGGTGCCGGATGCCACCACGGCCAGCTACGTCTCCGAGCATCTCGGCGAGGAGCGCCGTTTCTCGCCGATCATCTCACTGGGCGGCGGCCTGTCGATCCGGGAGACCGAAGAGGTCAGGATCAAGCACACCGAGGTGTTGAACATGGCGCCCCGTGAACTGTTCCTGAACACCTATTCCGGCACCTACAAGGGAAAGACCGCCACCGTAAGCGAAGGGGCGCTCAAGGTGAGGTTCCCGGATCTGGCCTTGGAGAAGATGGCCGGGACGTATCCGGGTGCCGGTGGTCGTTGATGCATGGGCTTGAGCACTGGCTGGCGGCGATCACCTGGAGCCGCCTGTTGATCGGGGTGTCGGGATTGCTGGCGTTGGTTGCGATTGTCGTGTTGGCAGGTGGCAGGAAAAAGGAACCAGTGGTACGGGAGATCTCACTGCGCGATCTGTCGGCCCTGTGGACCAAGGAGGGCTCCAAGACAATCCATATCTCGGAACTTGCTCCCCTGTGGCGGGATGACCAGCTCATCGCCGTGCAAGAGGAATCCCTTGATCTTCACCATCCACGGGCTGCGGCCTTCATGGAGAATATCAGGCAGTGGGCCTGGTTTGCGAAATTCCCCCTGCACAAGGCGGTGTGTGGCCGGATCCTGCAGATGCTCGACCGGGAAGGCAATTGCCCGTCCGTGGTCAATATGAGCGGCGATGTGGAGGGAAGCTGGGATGAAAACACCTACCGGATCCTAGCCAAAACGACCCTGCTTGAGCACTCCCTGAACGTGGCCGAACAGGTGGTGCGGCTGCTCTCGGCCAGCGAGGCCTGGCATGTGATCCCCGACACCATGGTGGCCGCCCTGGCCCATGACCTGGGGAAACTCGAATCCATGCGCGGCTATCTCTATTCCCTGGGTGAGCATCCCCTGGCCGCGGGCCGACCTTTGGCCGGGATAGTCGGCTTCAAGGATCTGGCCAAGAAGGAAGAAATCCTGCGAGCCATCAAGCTGCACCACAAGATGCCCGAAGGGTTGCTCGGCAAAACGCTCAAAAAGGCCGACCAGCTCGCCAGACAAAAAGAGCTGGAAGAAGTTGTTGACCAGCAGGAAAGCATCACGGAATCAATCCCGCAAAAAAGTTCTGAGGCATTGGCCCAGCAGCAAGATGCGGGAAATGATAAAGCTGTAACGGCCTCTTCCGCACCAGAACCAGCCCGACAGGTCACTACGGATAAAGCAGCTGCGGCCTGGCAGGCCCAGGCGGATATATTTGGTGAGAGTTGCGTTGCCGGACAGGGAAAGGATGCCCCCGAAGTCCCTAAACTGCTGGATATCTCGGCCTGGTTCGATGCCGCCCTCTTTCTGGCTGAGCTGAAACCATTCATCAACAAGATGTTCGGACGCAGGTTCCTGGGCTTTTCCATGGCGGACGGCATTGTCTATTTTCAGGTCAAGGTGCTTGAGGAAGTGGCCAGAAAGCAGGCGGAGCGGGCAGGATGCATGGATATTGCCGCCATGGCCCAGAACGATCCGACCATGCGGCAGGTGTTGTTCACCATTGTCCATCACCTCCGTGGTGAACATGACGTGATCGCCAGGGGCCTGATCAAGGACAATTTCTTTGGCGGATATTTTACCGTCACCAAAAAAATCGGCAAGAGCGTCAAGGGCTATTACACCCCGTTCCACGCCGAGGCCTTCGGCTCCATTGCCGAGATGGAGCAGAGGAAATCCGAAACGCTGCGCAATATCCAGAAAGTCGAACCGTTTCTCGGCAATGAAGGATCCGTCCTGAGTCCGTTATAGAGAGATTGCCTTGAGTCCTGGCTTGTTCTTGAGGTGACTCGTTTTTTATCGCCAGCTCTGTCTCCAATTCTTAAATTGCACAGGTCGCAACTGGTAGCGCGCGAAATTTCCCTCATGCAGACTGCTCAACTCTGTTTCAACTATTTCAATGAAACGATTGCGATCATAAGCTGGAATTTCTGCCTGAGCCTTCCTGGCTATCCAGCCAACTGCCGTTCGCTTGTCCATGCAATCTCTTACCACCGCTGACACGAAATCTTTTATCTGGGTCCGATATTTCAATTTGAACGGATCTGGATCGCCAAGAGACTGCCGGATGGCGGAGTAACGGGCACATGATCGCTGGTAGGCCCAGACAAAGACATCACGCAGCAATTCGACACGGTTCAGTTCGTAAACCGCCACTGTCCCGTCAATGTATGCCCGGTCGGGCACATCCACGAATGACAGGGGGCTGAGATTGCCTCGGATGAGTGGTATATTTGCAGCGAGCCGCGAGACACGCTTATTGACATCCTCGAATGGTTGCAGATATGGCAAGTGAACCATAACAAAAAATGCCTGTTCAAATGGGTTCACAATCTCGCTTGCCGTAGCCAGAATCTGCCGAAAGCATTCGTCGATAAGTTGCGGCACTTCCAAAGGATGATAAACCGTCCCGCCAATTCCGACGGGGATTGCTCGTAACCGGCCACATGCTTGTGGATCTGCCAGAAGATTATCTGACAGCAGGGCATGCAGATTGAGGATAGTGTAACTGTTGAATCCTACCTCGTCAGCCTGTTCCACCAAAAGCTCTATGGCGGCTTTGTGGTTCAGGACCATTTGCGTTTCCAGCGCGTCTTTGCCTTCGGCCGCTTCTCCCTGTTCCAGTAACCGCTCGGTTTCGAGTAACGAGTAGGTATTACCTTCCAGGCGGCTGGAGTTCCAGGAGAGATCAATTAATAATCGACTGAAAATTTTCCGTGCATAGGTCCCAGCCGGTCGTTGGTCTTCCGCTGAGCCCCCCATCTCATGAAGTCTCTGCCGAATTTCGGATGTAAGATAGAAGGTGTCGTTCGGTTGATACGAGTCAAGAAAAGTCCGATTATAGCCAACAGGATGACGGTTCTGGATCGGCTGGCGAACTGACTGTTTGATGGCCTCTCCTTCCGTAGATATTGGAAGGTAGACTTCTTCGCGCCCTGCAATCTTTTGGTTATCTCGCATTGCGAAAGGCTCACCGGTGGCAACCGGCAGGCGATAGCAGCTTGCCCGGGCTCGACCATCTACTATTAACAGCTTTCGCTCGACAAGCAGCGCCAAGCGACGTTGCAAGGTGCGGCGCGGCACTTTACCGCCAAGTACACCTTGAATCTCCTCGATTCCGGCGCCTCTTGGGAAAGTGGCAACCGCTTCTAAAATAGTATCAAGTTCACTTTGGGAAATACGTTTCGGCATAATATGTTATTATGGCGCGATTGTTGAAATTGCGCCATAATAATTATCTTTTTGGCGTAAATTAATATCGCGCCGCTTTAGGTGGCGCAATTTGCACACCGCCGAATTACTCCAAACCTTCCTCCTTAACCGGTAGTTTTATTATCTTGCGCATACCGATTTTTGCAAATATTCAGTGGTGGTATCCCCTCCTAAACTGTGAGGCACCTCATGCACTTCAGTCATACCTGCATGAAAGAGCATTTAGATTATTAACGATTTTTTTCAAAAAATACTGCAAGTTCAGGGGGAAAAATGGCACGGGGACGGGACGGCGGTAAAAGCGCAAACGATACCAACGCCCAGATCATCACAACCGATAATGGCAGGATCTATAAACCGAAGGACCTACTCAGCGCCATCTCAGAGATCCAGCAATTTTATGTGATCGAGAGCAAGGGCCAGAATATCCCGGCTGAATTTCTCACACTGGAACGGACCCTGGATTTCTTCAAGATCGGCATGAAAAGCGGCTTTCACGAGGGGCTGGCCCTGGTGCTGCTCTTTCCGGTCTTTCATTTCTATCTCTTTCCCTTTGTCTTTCAGCGACTCGATACCATGAGCCATATCCTGTTCGGCGGCATCCCCTATCTCGCCCTGATCATCAACACCGTAATGTGCAGCTACATCAGTCGCTACTATGTCGGCAACATCACCCGCAAAGGAATCAACTCGCTGCTCATGGGCCGGGCCATGTCCCTGCTGCTCAAGGCCTTTCTGGTTTATGTGGTGTATCTCATCCTGTTTCGGGTCAGCACGCCGGAAAATATCTGGAAGGTGGCCACTCATTGTGGGTCCAGGGCGGAGAAAATATATTACGGGTTCTTCGAAATCAAGCCGCATCTGCTGCCGGTGGCAGGCGAGAGCGCCATGCTCATGGTGGTGGCAGCCATTTTTCCGTATGGGTCAGTGTATTTCCTGGACCTGTGGCACCGGCACCGGCTCAAGAGAAACGCGAAGCGTATTTCCGCATAACTACGTGAGGGAGAAAGACGATGGAGAAAAAAGAAGTCAGACCGACCTGGCAGGAGATCCAGGAAAAGAAGATCAACATGGTCAAGGAGCGGGGTTCCCGGGTTCTGAAGATAAATTCGCCGCTGGGTTCGACGCTCTTCAACATCCTGCGCCAGTTCGACATGGCATATGCCCATTTCAAGGCAAGACTCGGCGAGATGGACGGCATCTCACACGAGGAGGGCGAAGAGTTGATGATGGAAGGCCGGGAAATTGTCATGGCCTTTTCCGACTACACGGCCAAACTCAGCAAGCGGATACGGTTTCGTTATTATACGCCCCGTGAAATCAGTGAATTCATGAAAACGGGCCAAGCAGCAGATGCAGAATAATCTTGCAAGAGCGACATGGTTTTGCTATCTGAGCAATGGTACGGTTTTTCAGATGAAAACATCTCACAAACTCAGACAGGAGGGCGCATGAATAAAGGTGATCTGGTAGGAAAAGTGGCTAAAGATTGTGAACTGAGCAAAGCAGCAGCCGAGAAGGCATTGGACAGCGTCTTGGGCGCCATCGAGGATGCCGTGGCAGCAGGGGATAAAGTAACCCTTATCGGTTTCGGGACATTTTCCGTATCCGAACGGGCCGCCCGTGAGGGCCGCAATCCCCAGACCGGCAAGAAAATCAAGATTCCTGCCAAGAAAGCAGTAAAATTTAAGGCCGGCAGTAAATTCACTGATTCGTTGAAGTAACCGAGGGTTTAGAGGCCAAGCCCTTCGATACGATCAACAGCTTTCAGTTTGTGGTCGTCCAGAAGATGGGTGTAGCGCTGCACCATCTGCATGGTGGAATGTCCCAGGATGTCCGCCAGTGTCCGGAGGTCTACTCCGGCCATCAATAAATAGCTGGCTGCGGTATGACGCAGGTCGTGCATGTGAAAGTTCTCGATTTTGGCCTTTTTGACGGCATTGTCGAAAGCACGGCGAAAAAACAGATTCGGCCTCCTCCTGATGGTTGATGAGATTTTTAGCGGGAGGAAAACCGGTAAACTTTTATCCCACTGTTCCGGCATGATTTGAAGTAGTATTTCAATAGCCATGATGGTTAAAGGAACTCGGCGGGGTTTGGTTTTGGTGATGGTCAGGTCGATAATGCGCGCATCGATATCTACCTGGCCCCAAATGAGGCCTGCGGCTTCAGATGGCCGCATGCCAGTATGGAGCAGAAGCTGTACATATGGGTAGAGTTTTCCGTTCCGGCTTTTTTTGCAGATTTCCAGCAGGTGTCTTGCCTCATTTTTGCTTAGCAGGCGCAACCTGCCGTCAGGTTTGGCGGGTTTTCTGATGGAGGCAACCGGGTTGTTTACTTCCATTGCCCATTCCGTTCTGGCGATGGTAAAGAGATGGGAGAGCAGGGCGAGGTCCTTCTGGATGGTGGACGGCCCCACGGTTTTCAGCCGTTTATCTCGGAAGGCGGCAACCCGGGCCGGAGTGATTTCTTTGAGGCTCAAGCCGGCAAAAAAAATTCTCAGTGTATTGGCTGAGGTTATTTCTCTTGATCGTGTATTGGGTCTTTTCTGACTCGAAACTTCCAGCTCATATCTGTCAAGCGCCTTGCCGAAGGCCATGTCATCCAGCGGAGTGTCGCCGATGTACCCCCCGGAACGCAGGGTTGCTTCGGTATCCTCGACCCAACGCTGGGCTTCAGACAGGCGGTCAAAGGTCTGGTAAAGGGGAGGGTGGCCATGGAGCCTGATTTCAGCCTTGTAAATGGTTCCTTTTTTTCTCTTAACGGTTCTTATGTAGGCCATAACACATGATCACACTAATTGTTGATTTCCGGAGATCCCTCTTTTATCCGCTTAATTTCTTTCTTGAGTTGCTCGATCTCGTCTTCCAGAAGAGATACCCTCTTATCGCTTGATGAATTGGACAACAACTTCAGCATCTTTTCCATTCGCTTGGACCACTCTCTTGCCTCAGTAAGTTTACTGAATGTCTTTGAAGTATATTGGTGGCCTCTGCGCCTAACTTCAGCCCTATAAACGGTTCCTTTTTTTCGTTTAATTTTTTTGATATGACCCATGATTTTTTGGACGGAATTTTTGGACGGAATTTTTTGCAAAATGATGCTCTTTTCTGTTAATTTATGCTAAGCAGGGATAAAAATCAAGGGAAAATAAAAAGGCCGAAACCGCTAGGTATAAGCGGTTTCGGCCTGTATTTGCTTGGTGCCCCCGGCAGGAATCGGACCTGCGGCACCAGGATTAGGAATCCTGTGCTCTATCCACTGAGCTACGGGGGCTTTTGAGATAATTTCCAGCTTTTTCGCAGCGGCGTGTTGCCGGCGCTGTGCCAACTGTTGCCGATCACCGGATAAGAGTGTAATGTGACTTATTTCCGGTGGAAATTTCTGCCTTTTTTACACTAATTCCCCTCTCACTGCAAGCATTCTTCCACATTCAGGCCAATGATTGCTGCCTGTTTCCGCTGTAATTGTCAGTTTGCCTGGAATCTCCGAACAGTGGGACCATTCTATTCTGTTCAGTAATTTTCCCGCAGTCTGTTGGCAAATAAACTGGAGCGGAAAATAATTTCTCTCAACAACAGATATTGGGATTATAATAGAGCAATCGCCGGCCCATTGATTCTCGGCAGCCTTAGGTTTGCAATCATGATGGTCCTGTCATGTCATTTTCCGTTCACATTGCAGGGACATTCGCAAGAAATGGCTGGATTCCTGGTCGCGCTGCGTTTGCCCGGAATGACGCTCGTTGTGATGAGGACGCGCTGCGTCTGCTGCAATGACGTCTCGTGTGAGGGGCGATGTATGGTTGATGATCGGTCGGTCGGCACTTGCAGGCAATGACCATAGTTGCATGTTCGAATGATCGGCTTTTTTTGCATCTTTGTTTTCTAATATATTGTTTGAGTGGAACTTTTTATGAGTTATTACAAAAAAATTAAAAAAATAATTCTCACCGGTCTGATAGCTGTTCTGCCGATTACCGCGACCCTTTATCTCCTCGTCTGGCTGATGACCACGGCGGAGCATGTTCTGGGTGGTGTGCTGAAGTTTATTTTTCCCGTGGGCTGGTACTGGCCGGGAATGGGTTTTGTGGCCGGGGTGATCATTATCTCTATTGTCGGCCTGATGATGGAGAACTTTTTCGCCCGCAAGGTGATGGAATGGGTCGAGGGACTCATATATCGGGTTCCTTTGATCAAGAGTATCTACCGGGCAGTGCGAGATTTTCTCACCTTTTTGTCCAGGGGCAAAGAAAAAGGACCGCGCCAGGTGGTCACGGTGAAGTTGGGGGAGTCAGGGATCAAACTTATCGGCTTTGTGACCCGGCATGATCTCTCTTTTCTCGGTGAAAGTCTCAGTGATGAACGGGTGGCGGTCTATATCCCGCTGAGCTACCAGATCGGCGGATACACGGCCCTTGTGCCGCTGTCCGCCCTGGAGCCGGTTGACGTGCCCCTGGAAAAGGCCATGCAGTTTGTCATGACCGCCGGTATTATCGAGGGCGGCAAGCAGAAGGATGCCTGATGGGATCCGGGTGGTGATGATTTTGCCCTGTTAAATGTTAACGGTGTTTTTGCCGCCTCTGCGGGGGCTGTGAACAGATATCGCCTTGCCGATTTGTTGAGCATATGGCAGGGAAAACTGCAGGGACTTAGAAGTTGTAAAAGTATCGTTTATCTGTGCCGTCAGGCCAGCAGTGTTCTTGCTGTATCCGGCGGAGGAGCTGGATTCCGGTTAAAAACATACCGTAATGACGATCTTTTCAAGACTTGCTAAGCGGCATATCGACAATTGACGAGTCCCTAATGCGGGGAATGAGACAGGACCAATGGAAACAGGAAGCTGGAACGAATATCTGAAATTTTTTGCCGCTCTTCTGGCTATTGTCAATCCGGTGGGGGCCATTCCGATCTTCATCAACCTGACCGCTGAGCAGCGCGATGAGGAACGCAGGAAAACCGGGACCATGGCTGCTGTTTCCGTGGCGGTCATTCTAACCGTTGTTCTTTTCAGCGGTGAGTCTGTGCTGGATTTTTTTGGCGTAACCGTTGGTTCGTTCAGGGTGGGCGGCGGGATTCTCATTCTGCTCATGGCTATTTCCATGCTGCATGCCAGGGTGAGTCAGGTCAAACAGACGGAAGAGGAAATGTTCGCCGACCGGGAGACCGGCGGAGTCGTCCCCCTGGGCACGCCCCTGCTGGCCGGTCCAGGCGCGATCAGTACGGTAATTTTATACGCCCAGCGCTACTCCTCCACCCTGCATTATGTTATCCTGCTGGCCGGGATAGTATTGCTGGCCCTGCTGACCTGGCTCTGTTTCCGCATGGCGCCCGTGATGGCCAAGGTGCTGGGAAAAACCGGCATCAATGTTTTCACCAGGATCATGGGGCTTTTCATGGCCGCCATTGGCGTTGAATTTATTGCCAACGGTCTAAAGCAGCTTTTTCCCCTTCTTGGTGGATGAGTCAGGACAGGCCGGCTGGTGACAGGCGAGAAAATCGTAAACCCTGTTCCGCCATTGCTCGATCTGGTCCTGGTAGGTGGCAACCGGCGTCTGCATTCCGCACTCCGTGCAGATTACCTTGGCATTGCTTCAGCGGCCTGTGAGTTCTGCTTTGCCGCTGCAGTAAATACACTGCAGGGTCAGTTCCGGGGCGTCTGCCATTTGTGCTTCCTTGCGGGTTTGTGGGTTGATGAGGTTGATGGTTTTTTCTTGCTTTCAGAGATTACCACTGTTGTCGACAATGCGCCATTGTTTACACATTTTGCCCAATTTTGTTACGAACAGTAGCGAACTCTATACGACAGCAAAAGTTTTATAAAATACCGTTTATCTGTGACGTCATGCCGGCTTAACCCCTAAGTCGCAATGATGACGCCGCCTCGCTGCTATGAAAGTCTCGCGGAGCGGGCCATGCCCGCGATAAAGGTGTTTTGCAAAGCCAAAGGTCGCGGGCATGGCCCGCTTCTGCTACGGAATGAGGAGAAGAGGTTGGCTGATACGTATGCGCTGACGGCGATAACAGGAGGCATGGGGTCCGGGAAAAGCTCTGTTGCCCGATTTTTGTGCCGCCGGTTTTCTGTCACCTGTCTGAACGCCGATGCGGTTGTCCATGAGTTATTGCAACCGGGCCAGGAGTACTGGCGGTTGATCGCGGCATTGGACAGCGCTTTTGTCCGGCAGGACCAGACCATTGATAAGCGTCTTCTCAGGAAGGCCCTGTTTAGCGACGCGTCGTTGCGTCAGCAGATCAACGATCAGGTTCATCCCCTTGTCCAGCGTAAACTCCTCGAAAAAATCCGCCATGAGGCGCGGGAATATGGACGGAAGTTTTTTCTCATAGAAGTACCGCTTCTTTTTGAGGCAAACTGGCAGGATATGTATACGCGGGTCATCGTAGTATATGCCCCATGGGAAAAATGTGTTGCCCGGCTCATGAAGCGGGATCAGATTTCCGCAGATGAGGCGAAAGATTCCATTGCGACCCAGTGGCCTTTACTGAAAAAGGCTTTGCTTGCCGGCCATGTTATCGATAATAGTGGCAGTTGGGTGGATACATCCATGCAGCTACTGCATCTGGGGGGCATTTTGTGGGGGGAAAATGAAAGGATTAATTAAAAAATCTTGACAGTATGCGAGAAATACATCATATCTTTATCAATTTACAAATTCCCTGATCCTTCCCAAATATCGACAGCAACAAAATCGTTTAACTCATAAATCATCCTGTTATCATATGATTATGATAGCCGAATCAAATTTATTATTTCATTTGAAATCAAGCAAATCCTTATAAGTCAAGCATACCCAATATACCCTATATATCTTTAATAAACATTGTTCGAGAAATTAACGGAATAATACGCTGTTCGAAAATATTGTGTCTGGCATTGCAATCCTGTTGTTCCACTAGCTGAGAAAAGTGATAGTCCCCTGAGTCGCATTCTTTATTTAGTCCAGGTCCATCCGGGAATGGATGTCGTGTTTTAAATTGTTGTTCAATAATAACCTGAGTTGAGGAGAAAAAGAGGCAGATGAATTTAAGTGATCTAAAAGTAATGAAGATCAATGAGCTGACCAAACTTGCAAAAGAGTTGGGGGTTGAAGGTTTCAGCGCTATGCGCAAGCAGGAATTGATCTTTGCGATTATCCAGACCAAAACCAAAGAGATGGAAAAAAATGGTGTGGTCAGAGGAAACGGAGTGCTTGAAGTGCTGCCTGACGGCTTCGGGTTTCTTCGCTCACCGGATTTTAATTACCTGCCCGGTCCTGATGATATTTATGTTTCTCCCTCTCAGATTCGTCGTTTAAACCTCCGCACCGGCGACAGTGTCGAGGGGTTGGTACGCTCTCCCAAGGAGGGTGAACGTTATTTCGCCCTGCTGAAAGTTGACAGCGTCAACTTCCAGCCACCGGAAAACGCCAAGAATAAGACCATCTTCGCCAACCTCACCCCCCTGCATCCTGAAGAACGGATTGTCCTTGAGCGGGCACCGGATAATTATTCCATGCGGATGATGGATCTCATGTCGCCCATCGGCAAAGGCCAGCGCGGTCTGATTGTGGCACCGCCCCGTACCGGAAAAACGGTACTTATTAAAGACATAGCAAACAGCATCATTAAAAATCATAAAGAGATTATCCTCATTGTTCTGCTCATTGACGAGCGGCCTGAAGAGGTCACCGACATGGCCAGAAGCGTTAAGGCCGAGGTCATCAGCTCCACCTTTGATGAGCCGCCCCAGCGTCACATTCAGGTTGCCGAGATGGTTCTGCACAAGGCAAAGCGCCTGGTTGAGCATAAGTTCGACGTGGTAATCCTGCTTGACAGCCTGACCCGTCTGGCTAGGGCGTACAACACCGTCATGCCTTCCAGCGGCAAGATTCTCTCCGGTGGTGTGGACTCCAACGCCCTGCACCGTCCAAAACGCTTTTTCGGCGCGGCCCGTAATATTGAGGAGGGTGGCAGTCTGTCAATCATCGCCTCCGCCCTGGTTGAAACCGGCAGCCGCATGGATGAGGTCATTTTTGAGGAGTTCAAGGGCACCGGCAACATGGAGATCGTGCTGGATCGTAAGATGGCGGACAGACGTCTGTTCCCGGCCATGGATATCAACCGTTCCGGTACCAGGAAGGAGGAACTCCTGCTCGCCCCGGATGTGATCAACCGCTCCTGGATCCTGCGCAAGCTTCTGTCCAACATGAAATCGGCGGATGCCATGGAATTTCTCCTTGATAAGATGAAGGGGACCAAAAACAATCAGGAATTTTTCGAAATGATGAATTGCTGATTGTTTCCATGGGGAATCCTTCATCACTTGCATGATAAAATATTGCAAAAAATTGCTTGTGGTATATAATACTCTGCTTGCCCTATAGAATTTGCCGGTATGTACTGAACACCGATGTGCCGGCTGAAATAAGATTGCATCTAAAGTTTTGGAGGTTTGCCATGAAAAAAGATATCCATCCCGACTACCAGAAGATCAATGCCGTCTGCGCCTGCGGCGCCGAATTTCCCATCGGCAGTGTTAATAAAGAAATGAGAGTGGAGATCTGTTCCGCCTGTCATCCGTTTTTCACCGGAAAGCAGAAACTTATCGATACCGCCGGCCGGGTAGAAAAATTCCTGAAAAAATACGGAAAGACTCTCAAAAAATAATTCTCTTTTCTTTTCTTCTTCCGGTCCCCCATGTTCGCCAAGTTTGAAAATATTCACGATAAGCTTCTTGAACTTGAGGGGATGCTTTCCGATCCTGCTGTGCTCGCCAACCAGAGTGAGTACAGCAAAGTCGCCAGGGAGCATTCCCGCGTGGTCAAGATCGATGGACTTTACGCGAAGTTCAAGCGGGTGAAACAGGAACTGGCGGAAAGCCAGGAGCTTTTTCAGCAGGAAGAGGATGAGGAGATGAGGGAGCTCGCCCGCAGTGAAGTTGCGGAGCTGGGCAACAAAGCAAAAGCGCTCGAGAAAGAGCTGCGCATCATGTTGCTGCCCAAGGATCCCAACGATGACAAAAATACTTTGCTTGAAATCAGGGCGGGTACCGGCGGCGATGAGGCCGCCCTTTTTGTCAGCGACCTGATCCGCATGTATTCGAAATACGCCGAATTGCAGGGCTGGAAGGTTGAGGTGATGAGCAGCAACCCCATCGGCATCGGCGGCTTTAAAGAGATCATCGTTTTGATCAGCGGTGATCAGGTTTACAGTCAGCTCAAATATGAATCAGGTGTCCATCGGGTGCAGCGTGTGCCGGAAACCGAGGCACAGGGAAGAATTCATACCTCGGCGGTTACGGTAGCCGTGCTGCCCGAGGCCGAGGAAGTGGAGCTGCATATCGACCCCAATGAGCTTCGTTTCGATGTTTTCCGATCATCGGGCCCAGGCGGTCAGAGTGTCAACACCACTGATTCCGCGGTCCGCGTCACCCACCTGCCCACCGGCCTGGTCGTCACCTGTCAGGATGAAAAATCCCAGCATAAAAACAAGGCCAAGGCCCTGAAGGTCCTGCGGGCGCGCCTGTTTGACCAGATGGAACAGGAGCAGCATGACCGCATCTCGGAAGAGCGCAAAAGCCAGGTCGGCAGCGGTGACAGGAGTGAACGCATCCGCACCTATAATTTCCCCCAGGGACGGCTGACGGATCACCGGATCAATCTGACCCTTTATCGGCTTGAGGATATCATGCTCGGCAAGCTCAACTGTGTGATTGAGCCTTTAATGGCTCATTACCAGGCCGAGGCCCTGAAAACTGTTCAATAATTATCCGATGCTGTTTTTCACAACACATTGCCCCTTTTACCTCATCACAACATCAATTGATCTCATGGCTCATGGCTGTCGCTCAACCGATCATCAAGCTTCCTGTCTCTGCTGTGAAGGGCGCAGACTGTCATGAAGGCGCGGGAACTTTATCAGAGCGGGGTTACCCGCCTCAGAGAAGCGGATATCGAGGATGCGGAAATAGAGTCCTCTCTGCTGCTGGGGCATCTGCTTAATCTTTCCCGAGCCCAGGTTTTCCTCCATAATGAACAGCTGTCGGACTCGGTTATCGACGATTTTGAACGTCATCTCAGCCGCCGTCTGACCAGGGAACCACTGGCCTATATTCTGGGCGAACAGGAATTCTGGTCCCTGCCGTTTTATGTCAACAAGGATGTGTTGATTCCCCGTCCGGAAACTGAACTCCTGCTGGAGATCGTGCTGCAGGTGCTGAAGGGGGAGAGCCAGGAACCGTCCGGCCGGGTGCTGGATATGGGCACAGGCAGCGGGGTCATTGCCATTGTGCTGGCCCTTGAACTGCCCGATGCCTTGGTCTGCAGCCTTGATATCTCTTCCGCCGCCCAGGCAGTGGCCAGAAAAAATGCCGCAAGACATGGCGTGCTGGACCGGGTATCCTTTATTTCTTCCGACTGGCTGGCAGGTATCCGCAAGAAACCTCTTTTTGATCTGGTGGTGACAAACCCACCTTACGTGGCCCGGGAGACCTTTGTTGATCTGCAGCCCGAGGTGAGCCTGTTTGAACCCAGGCTTGCCCTGGATGGCGGGCAGGGAGGAGGGGATGTGATTGCCCGGTTTGCCGGTGAGGTTGCAGCCGTTCTCAAGCCGGGCGGCCGTTTTTTTATGGAAATCGGCGCGGATCAGTCACCTTTCGTCATGGATCTTTTTTCATCATTTTCAGAATTTGACGGGCTCACTGTATACGAAGATTATGCAGGACTTCCCAGGATATTTCATGCAAGGCGGTCATAATGGATAAAATTTTAATCGAAGGCGGCAGAAGCCTGCAGGGTGAAATCAAGATCAGCGGGGCCAAAAACGGCGCACTGCCCATCATTGCCGCAACCCTGCTCTGTCCGGGAACCCATACCATCTATAATGTGCCGGAGTTGCGTGACATCAGGACGATTTTGCAGCTTCTCGTCACCCTTGGCGCCACCTGGGAGAGAATTGATAAGCATACACTGAAGATCAATTCCGACAATATCACCGAGTATGAGGCATCCTATGAGCTGGTGAAAACCATGCGGGCCTCGGTGCTGGTTTTAGGGCCGCTTCTTTCCCGGCTGGGCCGGGCTCGGGTTTCCCTGCCCGGAGGCTGCGCCATTGGCGCTCGCCCCATTGATTTTCATATGCAGGGTCTGCAGAAGCTCGGAGCCCAGCTTGAGCTGGAACAGGGATATGTGGATGCCAAGGTTTGCGGCGGTCTGCGGGGCAACACGGTATATTTTGATATCCCCTCGGTCACCGGTACCGAAAATATCCTGATGGCCGCCGTTCTTGCCGAAGGAACCACGATCATCAAAAATGCAGCCAAAGAGCCGGAAATTGCCAATTTGATTGACATGCTGACCGGCATGGGAGCAAAAATCGAAGGCCGCGACACCGACCGCTTGATTGTGTATGGGGTAAAGGAACTGAAACCCGCTGAGGTTGCCATCATCCCCGACCGTATCGAGACCGGCACCTTTCTTATTGCCGTGGGCGCGGCCGGCGGCGATGTGACTCTGACCAACTGTAATCCAGCCCATCTGCCGTCGCTTTTTGAAAAGCTGCGCAACTGCGGTATCTATCTGGAGGCGGGGGAGAGGAGTATCCGGGTGATCCGTTCAGGACCGCTGAAAAATATTGATATCAAAACAATGCCTTACCCTGGATTTCCCACGGACCTGCAGGCCCAGATCATGGCGCTGATGACCATGACCGAGGGACTGAGCGTTATCCATGAGAATATCTTTGAAAACCGCTTCATGCATGTGGCTGAACTGCGCAGGATGGGGGCGGATATCATGGTGGATGGCGGCAAGGCCATTGTCAAGGGGCTTGGCAAACTGGACGGCGCCCAGGTGATGGCCACCGACCTGCGCGCCAGCGCCTCGCTTGTCATCGCAGGTCTTGCAGCTCGTGGATTAACCGAGATTTCCCGGGTCTATCATCTTGACAGGGGATACGATGATCTGGTGGGCAAGTTGTCGGCCGTGGGGGCAAAAATCTGGCGTGAGCCGGAAAAATAGCAGCAAACCTGTCTAATCTTTCAGCCTTTCCAGTGCCAGCCTGAGGGCCTTTTCATGGACATTGCCGGCCACGTGCAGGGCGCTTTTGCCGGTAATCGGATCAAAATTGCTCGGATCGGCGGCGCAGAGATATTGCGCCTCCCTGGCAATGGACTCCAGCGCCATCTCCGGTGACAGGCCGACAATTCTGGGGATGAGTTCCCAGCTTGCCCCGCAGGAAGCACCCCGCCTTACCTCTATTCTGCAGATTTTATTCTCCCTGACCTCCACCTCATATTCGGGAATGCCGAATTGTGCACCGTATTGCCCGAGCCCCGGCAGTCTTCCCAGGGAGCAGCAGGTGAACGGGGTGATGGCTGCCTCGTTTTTGCTGCCCGAGGCGATGAGGGGGATGTTCTTTTCCCGGCAGAGCCTGGCCAGATGATCAAGCAGATCAGGGTGTTTGAGAAAGCTGAGCACCAGATCAGTGGTGAAATCTTCCCTGAAGTATTCCTCAGGGTTATCAATGAAGTCAGGAAGTTGGGCGGGCAGATCAAAAACTTTACTGATAATGAGGCCTGAGCCGTATTGCCGGATGCCGTTGATTTTTACCTCGCCGGATGCGGCCTGCTGAAAGACGATGATTTCATCCATGCGAAGATGGCAATGCTAGTGGGTCGTCTTGCTGAGATAGGGTGATAATTGACCGGAAAAAAGTTCGTCGAATTCGGTCATGATCCTCTCCCTGGAGGCTTCCACCGTCTCATAGGGAAGATCAAGGAATAGGGCTACGTCATCAATGCCCCTGCCCTGACCGAAATGTTGTTCGGCAACAATGATCTTCAGGAAATCATCCTGGATAAGCGGTCGGAGATTTTCTTCGAGTTCCTGCAATATCTCGCAGGCCTGGGCAAAGGTTTTTCCCTTGGCGATTTCCTTCCGCATTTTCTGTACTGCATGTTCATAAAGGAATTCGTCGTCTTTTAGCTTCATATTTTTTGCTTTGCTGATGGTGAATTTTGATGGCTTCGTATTTATGCCCATACAAGGGTGAAAAGTCCTGACGCCGAATTTTGGTGACGATAAATCAATAACTAATCATGCACTGTACGGCTGTCGAGAGGTTTTTTTCGAGACAGTCAATCTGAAACGAAGTTGTTTTGTTTTCCAAAGATAATGTAATGATCTTTTGCTAAAAATCAAAATTATGGCTTAAAAAAGTGCAGGCATCGAATTTTCATGAGGATAAATCAAGAAATTATCTTGCCTTGTGCGGTGGTTGAGAGTCCTTTCATGAGACAGTCAAAATTCCTTTACCTAAAAAATGAAAAAAAGGAAAGAATTGAATTGATTTTTTTAGGAGCCGTAACGAAATAGCAGCTCCATTTTGGAGGATTTTGCTACTGCTCCTCATGCCGTCTCTGGCATCCGGACGGCCATATTTTATTCCAGGGTTTTAACAACAGGCAGCAAGGATTTCCATGATGATATCCTTATTGTACTCATTTAACCGCCAGATTTTGGCCAGGGCTAAGGCGTTTTCGGCTATAACAGGAATGTCTTCAGCGGCAATACCGGCCTGACTGAGAGTCGTCGGACTTTTGACGCTGATAAACCAGTCTTCCAGTCGTTTGATCCCTTCCATGGCACAGGCTTCATCATTGCCGGATAGTGCAAAAACCCGTTGGCCGAACTGGATGAATTTAGCGGGGCGAAGCCGGGCCTGACAGCGCATCCAGGCAGGCATGACGATGGAGAGCCCTGCTCCGTGGGCGATATTATACAGGGCGCTCAGGGAGTGCTCGATCATATGCATGGGAAATCCCACCATGCCCAGGCCGGCAGCGGTCCAGCCGTTCAAGGCCAGGGTGGCGGACCACATGAGATCAGCCCTGCCTTGATAATCAAGGGGGTCGCGCAGCACCCTGTCGCAGCTTTCCATAATAGTTAACACCAGCCCTTCCATGAAGCGATCCTGCACCGGGGTGGACTGGTCCCGGGTGGTGAAGTAGAATTCCAGGATATGGGCAATGGCATCAACCGCCCCAAAGGCGGTATAATCCGGAGGAACGGTAAAGGTGAGGGTGGGATCGAGGATGGAGACTTTGGGGCAGAGCAGCCGGTTGCCTACGCCGAACTTCTGTCTGGTTTCCTCATTGGTGAGCACCATGCCGCCGTTCATTTCAGAACCGGCGGCGGCCAGGGTGAGGACGCAGGTGAGGGGCAGGGTCTTTCTGATGCTCTTCTTGCCCTTGAAAAACTGCCAGACATCATGGTCCACCAGGGCCCCGGCGGAAATGGCCTTGGCGCTGTCAATCACGCTGCCGCCCCCCACCGCCACGATTGCCTGCACCGCATTTTTTCTGGCCTTGTCGATTCCTGCCCGAACATGGCTGAGATGCGGGTTGGACACCACCCCGCCATGATCGATGATCTCAAGCCCTGCCCCGGCGAGCGAGGCGACAACCTGCTCATATATGCCGTTTCTTTTGATGCTGCTTTTGCCGAAGACCAGCAGAATTTTACGGCCCAGGGCTGCTGTTTCCGGGCCGATCTCTTTGACCGTATCAGTGCCGAAAATTATTTTTGTCGGATTATATAAGACAAAGCTCTGCATGATTGTTACCTGTTAAGCAACCTTAGCCAGCTCTCGGGTCAGGACAACGAAGTCCTCGATGGTCAGACGCTCGGCCCGGGTGGTCGGTTCAATTCCTGCTGCAAGCAGAGCAGCGCGGCAGGTTTCCTTGTTAAAGGTGATGAAAGGCGAGGCGGAGAGGGAGTTCAGCAGGGTTTTGCGGCGTTGCTGGAAGGCGCTTCGCACCACCTTGCGCAGCAGAGCTTCATCATGGGCCGGCAGCAGAGCGGCACTCTCCGGGGCTGGATGGAAGGTGATCTTGACCACCACGGAATCCACCTTGGGCCGGGGATGGAACTGGCCGGGTCCGACGTTGAGCAGCTGGGTCACGGTGGCCGCGCCTGCCAACAGTACCGAGATGATGCCGTACTCCTTGGTGCCGGGGACGGCAATCAGCCGCATTGCCACTTCCTTTTGCAGCATCAGCACCGCCCATTCCATCACCCGGCGATTGTCCAGCAGCTTGAAGAGCAGAGGATTGGAGATGGAATAGGGCAGATTGGCCAGAATCTTCAGCCGGCCGCCGCATTGCGCGGCCAGGTCGGGAAAGTCGGCCTTCAGCAGGTCCTGATGGATGAGTTGCACGTTGTCGGCCAGATTGCCGCTGGTCATCTGCCAGTCAATGATGCCCGAGTCGATCTCCAGGCCGATCACCTTGCTGACTTTTTCAGCCAGGGGTCCGGTCAGGGTGCCGAGGCCCACCCCCAGTTCCACCACGGTGTCGTCGGCTGTGACCCCGGAAAGTGCGACAATTGTCGCCGCGGTCTGCCGGTGGATGAGAAAGTTCTGGCCCCGTTTTTTTGATGGGGCCAGTTTTTCACTCTTGAGTATGTCTTTTATTGACTGGAGGCTCATAAAATTCGTAGTTTTCTGCGCGTTGTTTAAAGCGTTTCTGGCGCAGCCTTTTGTAAAAGTAAAGGGAGAGGAAGTAGCCGGCCACCGCAAAGGGAAGGGCCAGCACCGCGCCGCCGACCAGCATGACGGCAATGGACTCCCAGCCGAGTTTGCTCAGTTCGGCCAGGGTCTTCTTAAAGCCGATATGGCCGGAAATGATGGCCATTATTTCATGAATGCGCTCCCAGGAAAGGGTGTATGGGGTGAGCCAGGTCCCGAGCCGCCAGGAAAGATAATATTGAAAGAAGAAGGTCAGGGGATTGCTCACCACGCAGCTGGCCAGCAGGCCGGCAAGTTTGCTGGCCCGCAGGAAAATGGCGAGCAGCAGGATCAGCAGGGTATGCAGGGGGATGGTGGGGGTGATGCCGATAAAGATGCCAAGTGCGATACCTCTGGCGATCTCCTTTGGATCTCCCTGCAGGCGGATGAAGCGCAGGTAATAGTATCTGAAAAAACGCATGTTCATGCAAGTTCCGTAAGCCTGCTGCGCGAATAGACGTCCATATCAAGAGTGGTGACGGCCGCCTGTTGCCGGAAGAGATGATATCCGGCCAGGGCGATCATCGCCGCATTGTCGGTGCAGAATTTCTGCGGCGGCATGTACACCGCAAATCCTTCTCTGTCGCCTTGCTGCCGGAAAACTTCCCGCAGTCTGGGGTTGGCGGCGACCCCTCCGGCCAGGACAACGGTTTTCACATTGAGGTTGCGGGCGGCCTTCATGGTCTTGCCCGCCAGCACGTCCACAACCGCCTCCTGAAAAGAGGCGCAGATGTTAGCCGTCTCAGTTGTTGACCGTCTCTTTTCGTTACCGTTTGCGATCAATTGCTGATTTTGCTTGACGTAATTGGCAACAGACGTTTTGATACCGCTAAAACTGAAATCAAGGCTGTCCGGGTCCAGCCAGGACCTGGGAAAACTGATGGCCTCAGGGTCGCCGTTTTTCGATAATTCCGAGATGATAGGACCGCCCGGATAGGGGAGGTCAAGAATTTTCGCCACCTTATCAAAGGCTTCGCCCGCCGCATCATCCCGTGTTCTGCCCAGCAGTCTGTAATGAAAGTAGTCTGTTACATGGAAGATGGAGGAGTGGCCGCCGGAGGCGATCAGGGCAATATAGGGGAACTCAGGTTTGTTTTCCCCGAGAAAAACAGAAACAAGATGGCCTGCCATGTGGTCTACCCCTACATAGGGTATTTTTTTGACCAGAGACAGGGCCTTGGCAAATGAAAGTCCGACAAGCAGTGAGCCGATAAGTCCGGGGCCCTGGGTGATGGCCAGACCGTCCACCTGGTCAAGGGTGATGTCCGCCTGCTGCAGGGCCTGCTCAACAACAGGATATATATCCTCCAGATGCTTGCGGGAGGCAAGTTCCGGCACAACGCCGCCGTATATGCAATGGAGATCGATTTGCGAATTAATAACATTCGCCAGCAGACGTTTGTCGTCTTCCATCACTGCGGCGGCAGTTTCATCGCATGAACTTTCTATTCCTAGGATAATCATCAGCAAGATTTTAAAAGAGGCTGTCAAAACTCCACCTCACAGCACATGACCGGGGCGGAAAAAATTGGCATTGTGACATATTATGACAAAAATTACTCCTGAAATTACGCAAAAACAACAAGAAAAATCCTTGGAAAATCTGGTGGAAAGCGGACAGCTTGTCGATCTCTTTTCCCGCTCCATTTCCTATCTGCGGGTGTCTGTGACCGATCAGTGCAATCTGCGGTGTATTTACTGCACACCCAGGGAAATCGGGGATAAACTGCCCTGCAGCGAGCTGCTGAACTACGAAGAGCTGCTGCGGGTTATCAAACTTGCCGTGAAGCTTGGTATCCGCAAGGTGCGTCTCACCGGCGGCGAGCCGTTGGTGCGCAAAAACATCATCTCCTTTATCCGGCGGCTGGCAGCCATTGACGGTCTGGACGATATCCGTCTGACCACCAACGGTGTCATGCTGGCAAAGTATGCGGCGGATCTCTTTGACGCCGGCATCAGAAAGCTCAATATCAGCCTCGATACCATGCAGAGAGAACGGTTTGCCAAAATCACCGGGGCCGATCGCTTTGAACAAGTGTGGCAGGGCATCAATCTGGCGCAGTCCCTGGGGTTTTCGCCTGTGAAGCTCAATATGGTAGCCCTGCGCGGCATCAACGACGACGAGTTGGTCGATTTTGCCAGGCTTTCCCTGACCCATGCACTGCAGGTGCGCTTTATTGAATTCATGCCCATCGGTGACGCCACCATCTGGGGTGAGGAGAGATATATCTCCTCGGAAGAAATCAAGGAACGGATCAGTGTCCTTGGGGAACTGGTGCCGGTGGAGACCGCCCGCATGGACGGCCCTGCCCGTATTTACCGGTTCAGACAGGCGGTGGAGGACAGGGGATCAGTGGGCTTTATCAGCCCCATCAGTCATAAGTTCTGTGATCAGTGCAACCGTTTGCGTCTGACCTCGGAAGGGAAACTGCGTTCATGTCTTCTGTCCGATAAGGAAACAGATCTGAAAGTGATCCTCCGGACCGGCGGCAGCGACGATGATGTGAAAAAAGCCCTGGTGCAGACTATCCTAGATAAGCCGAAAAGCCATAACCTGTTTGAAAAAGAGGGTTTCAACTGCCACGGACAGATGTCACGGATTGGCGGTTGATTGCCGGGCCTGGGGATAGGAGCCGAGCCATTCGAAATAGGAGCAGCTTTCCTGCAGTCGTTCGCTTGCCTCGACCAGTACGCCGTCCATATAATGACCGAGCATGTCGATAAAGAAGAGATATTTGCCGGGCTCACCTTTAACCGGCCGGGATTCGATTCTGGTCAGGTTGATGTTACGGCGGGCCAGAATGGCCAGAGTGTCATTTAAGGCACCCGGCCGGTCTAGCAATCCCAGCAGCAGGGAGGTCTTGTCCCGGCCGCTTTTGGAGGGAGACTGTTTGCCGATCAGCACAAATCTCGTGGTGTTGCCCCGGTAGTCCTCGATCCCCTTGACAACGACCTGCAGTTGGTAGGTTTTGATGGCCAGGGAGCTGGCGATGGCGGCAACGGAGTGGTCATCGTGGGCCATCTGGGCCGCCTGGCCGGTGCTGAAAACCGACTGGGTGGGTACGTCCGGCAGATGTTTGCGCAGCCACTGGCGGCATTGGGCGAGTGGTTGCGAATGGGAGACAATGAGTTTGATATCATTGACATCCCCGGAAAAGTTGACCAGATTATGGGTGATATTAAGGTATTCTTCACCGCAGATCTTCACCTTGCATTTCATGAAGGCGTCCAGGCTGGAAGTAACTGATCCCTCTATGGAATTCTCAAGCGGGACAATGCCGTATTGCACCCTGCCGCGCTCCACCTCGTAGAAGATATCCTCGATGGTTTCAATGGGCCGATAATCAGCCGAATGGCCGAAATACTTTACCGCGGCGAGATGGGAAAAGGTAGCCTGGGGTCCCAGATAAGCCACCTCAACCGGTTTCTGGGAGAGTCGGCAGGTGGTGATGATCTCGTGGTAAATGCTGTAAAGGGCCTCCTGGGGAAATTCACTGTTGTTGTCCCGGATCAGCCTGTCGTATATCTGCCGTTCTCGCAGTGGATCCCATTTTGCCCTGTTTTCTTTGGATTTCAGTTGGCCGATTTCGTGGGCGCATTTCAGCCTTTCCTTTAATAGTTTTAATATGGTATCATCAATGGTATCAATACGGTTGCGCACATTGATGAGGGGTGCCTGGTTGTCTGTGGCCATAGTCTGCATTTTTTCTGAATTTATTTGTAGTTGTCCCGTTTTTTTATGCACTGGGGCTCAATTTTGATGATAGAATGAGCATTATTAATGCAAATTGGCAGATATGAAAAGAAAAAATGAAATATCCTGCAAAATTCACAGCCCTTTTCACAGTTTCTTCTAACTTGAAAAAATATTAAAAGTATTCTAGGGTTAATATCATTTCCCTTTACTGCATCACTTTGTTCCTTCTCAGAGAAGGAACCGTATGGGGAAGTTGTCAGGCATAAGGTAGGAATCGCTATGAAAATAAAGAACTGGATGAAACCCGATCCGAAGACCATCCACAGAACCGCACTTCTGCAGGAGGCATCGGAGCTGATGAAGAAGTACTCCATCAGACATCTGCCGGTTGTTGAGGATGAGCAGTTGGTTGGATTTATTACTGAAAGCGATTTGCGGCAGTTTTCTTTCCCGTCAATGGTGGAAGACATACCGGTTCATCAGGTGATGGTGTTGAACCCCATTACGGTTAATGCCAATGCCAGCATTGAAACGGCGGCGCGACTCATTCATGATTACAAAATCGGGGGGTTGCCCGTTCTTGACAAGAAAAAACTGGTCGGCATCATCACGGCGTCGGATCTGCTTTCCGCCTTTATCGAGGTACTCGGCCTGTTCAAGGCCTCAACCAGAATTGATGTGGTGGTTGATAAGAAGAGCGGCCTTGAGGACGTAACCCGCGTCATAAATGAACGCGGCGGCGAGATTATCAGTGTTGCCATTGAAAGTCATGCCGCCAGGCGCAAAGTCCATTATTTCAGACTGGAAAAATGTGATCCTGCCCCGATTGTCGAGGCGTTGGAAGAGGCCGGTCATAAAGTTGTCTCCGTGATGGAGTGAGGTTTGATTGCATGAGTGAGTGGAAGGTTCAGAAGACCTACGATGAAATAAATGCCAGAATCAAGTCTGGCGAAGCGGTGGTGGTGACGGCCGAGGAGATGGTCGGCATTGTCCGCGAGCATGGGCCCGAAGATGCGGCTAGAAAGGTGGATGTGGTCACCACCGGCACCTTTTCCCCCATGTGTTCCTCCGGGGCCTTTATTAACTTCGGCCATTCCCAGCCGACCATCAAGGCGTCCAAGGTATGGCTTAATGATGTTCCTGCCTATGCCGGCCTTGCCGCCGTGGATGTCTATATCGGGGCGGCGGAACTTGCGGAAGACGATCCGTTGAACAAGGTCTTTCCCGGTGAATTTCGCTATGGCGGCGGCCATGTGCTTGAGGATTTGGTGGCCGGCAAGAAGATTCATCTGAGGGCGGTGGCCTACGGTACGGATTGTTATCCGAACAAGGGCATTGAAAAGGAGGTCACCCTGCAGGATCTGCCCTATGCCCTGCTGATGAATCCCAGGAACTGCTATCAGAATTATAACTGTGCCGTCAATCTGTCCAATAAGACGATTTACACTTACATGGGAACGCTGCGGCCAGATGGCAAAAATGCCAATTTTTGCAGTGCCGGCGAGTTGAGCCCCCTGCTCAATGACCCTTACTTTAAGACCATCGGCATCGGCACCCGTATCTTTCTGGGCGGCGGCATCGGTTATGTCGGCTGGCACGGCACCCAGCATAATCCCGGTGCCCTCCGGCTGGAAAACGGTACGCCCTGTAGACCGTCCGGCACCCTCATGGTCTACGGCGACATGAAGCAGATGAGCAACCGGTGGCTGAAAGGTATCAGTATGCAGGGTTATGGTGCAACCCTCGCCGTGGGCATAGGCATTCCCATTCCCATTCTCAATGAGGATATGGCACGCCACACCGGCGTTTCCGACGCCGAGCTCGTCACCCAGGTAGTTGATTACTCCTATGATTATTCCCATGGCGTGAAGCGCAATTATGGTGAGGTTACCTATGCCCAGCTCAAAAGCGGGCATATTGTGGTAAACGGCAAGGATGTCCCCACCGCCCCGTTGTCGAGTTTTGTTCGGGCGCGGGAGATTGCGCTTACCTTGAAAGGATGGATCGAAAAGGGTGATTTCCTCATTGAAAAGCCGGTACAGACTTTGCCTGACAAATAATCAGGATGGTTTGCCCTGAGGACAGATCCGTTTTTCCCCTGCAATTAATGGAAAAATACCATTGCCTCGTGGCTGTGCTCAAAAGAGCAAGTCATGGGGCAGTGGCATTTTCCGGCGGCGTGGACAGCACCTTGCTGCTCAAGGCAGCCGTAGAGGCGTATGGCGGGGATTGTCTGGCCTTTTATGTTCGTTCTCCGCTGCAGAAGCATCGGGTGCTGGAAAAGGTCAGGCAGACCTGTCATGAGCTGGACTGTGCGTTGCAGATTGTCGATCTTGATCCCTTGTCCTGGCCTGAATTCACGGCAAACAGCGATTTGCGCTGCTATCATTGCAAAAAGAAAATATATAGTTACTTGACGTCTCTGCTTTCTTCTGAGTATAAACTTTTAGACGGGACCAATCTTGATGATCTCGGACAGGACCGTCCCGGTCTGCGGGCTGTCAGGGAGCTTGGGGTGCAGACCCCGCTGGTTGAGGCCGGCTTGACGAAAGGGGATATACGTTCCCTGTGTCGAGAATTTCAGCTTGCCTGTTGGAATCTCCCTTCGGAATCCTGTCTGGCTACCCGTATTGCAGGCGGGGTGGCTATTACGCCGGAACTGCTGCGGGATGTGGCATTCGCGGAAAATTTTCTCGAGACCATCGGTTTTTTCGGCTGTCGAGTAAGACTTGATGGCAAATCAGTTTTTATTTCGCTATCTCAAGGGGATAGCGAGAAGTTGCTTGAAAGTTGTTTGCGGGACGAAGTGGTAAAATTTTTCGCAAAACTCAATTATACCAAAGTTTTTCTTGAACTTTCTGAGCGACCGAGTATTTTGAAATGATATTGAGTATTTTTTTGCGAAATACAGTGATTTTTTTTGTTTGACAATCTAATAGTGTTTGGTTAAATCGGCACTAACGTTCGTGTTAGATTCATCTATAAAGTTATTAGTGAGGAGGAAGGATTATGAATAAGAGTGAATTGGTTGAAAGCATGGCTTCTGCTGCGGGGATCAGCAAGGCCGCTGCGGAGAAGTCATTAACCGCTTTTCTTGATGCAGTGACTGATGCCCTGGCAAAAGGAGACAAAGTGACCCTGGTTGGTTTTGGCACTTTTTCTGTCTCCGCCCGTGCTGCACGGCAGGGTAGAAACCCCCAGACCGGTGCCACCATTAAGATTCCTTCAAGAAAGGTTGCACGCTTTAAAGCTGGAAGTAAACTTGCTGAAGCTGTTAAATAAATTGTTGATGAAGTAGGCAGCGCCAATTCACATTCGATATATACAACCGGGTACCATTCCGGTTCAGTTTATTCAGCATGTCGTCATAATCATTACAAAAAGACGCGGAGAAATTTAATCGTATTTCTCCGCGTCTTTATTCTGTCTGTCCGGGTCGGGACGTGGCTCAGCCTGGTAGAGCATAGCGTTCGGGACGCTAGGGTCGGAGGTTCAAATCCTCTCGTCCCGACCATTCATAAAATCAAATACTTATCTTTCCTTTTCAATCCTGGAAAATGTCGGCTAATTGGCTAATGTATTAGCCAAGATTCGGCAGCTTATCGATTGAAAGGCGGTGCAGCTCTTTTGAGGTGTGCTGGTAGACTTTCAGGGTTGTTTCAATTGATTTGTGTCCGAGCATTTCGGACACGGATTTCAGGTCGGCTCCCTTGTCAAGCAGGGGGGTGGCAAAGGCGTGTCTCAGGTCATAGGGTCGCAGTCGTCGTTTGATGCCGGCCAATCTTTTTGCCGTTGCCCAGGCAGTTTTCATCGATGCCGCAGGCGAGCCTGTTAGCGAAATATCTTCATCCTCCGCTCCGATTGCCGGCATTGCTTCTATTTCCACCACCGGGCAAAAGGTTTCATCCTCCGCATCCCCCATTTTATCCACAGGCTCTATTGTTTCTGCAGGAAACAAGATTGCTGAATCCACGGTTTCACTTTCTGGCGCAGGCTCCATCACCGCATCCGGCGAACCGGTCAGTGCCGGCCAATCTGCCGCCCCTGTTTCCGGATCCGCAACTGTAACGGCAAGCGGCTATAAGATAACGGCCTCATCGGCTTCATTGTCGGTAATTGCTGATACTGCTGCAGCGGGGCAAAAGATTTCTTCTTCTATTGCCCCGCTGATCGCGACTGGCACGTCCTCCGCTTCCGGGCAAAAAATAACTTGGGCTTTGCATTCGCCCGTAATTGTCTCCATTGGTTATGTTACGGCAACAGGACAGAAAATTTCCAGTGAAGCAACGCCGGTGAGCTGTACCGGCGTAATCGATGCCTTGGGTCACTCAGTAGAGACGGCAACGGAAGCAGCCTCTCTTGCCGCTACTGCGACAATTACAGCAGCGGGGCAGAAAATTGCGATTTCTTTTGCTCCATTGGCTTGTACTGGAACGATCAGGACGGCCGGGGAAGTTGTTACGGAAACCCCGGAATCAGCCGCGCCAGTGGTCGGGACCGCAAC
This sequence comes from Pseudomonadota bacterium, assembly GCA_018816555.1. Classification (GTDB taxonomy): domain Bacteria; phylum Desulfobacterota; class Desulfobulbia; order Desulfobulbales; family SURF-16; genus SURF-16. The sequence continues at coordinate 3,024 of JAHIVT010000094.1, read as the reverse complement.
TGTAACGGCAAGTGGCTATAAGATCGCCAGGGGGCCGCCAACCGAATTAACCGGAATCGGGTCGGTGGAATCTGCCGGGGAGAAAATTGCTTGCTCATCTGCTCCTGTCTCAGCAACCGGCACGATTACCGCAACCGGGAACAATCTCACCAATGCCTTTAAGTGGGGCTCGGTAACAGCCGAAGTCCTGCAGGCGTCAGTGAGCTATGAAGTTCTGCAGGCTTCAGTAAGTTATGAGGTTCTGCGGGCCACAATAACCTATGAAGTCATTTGAGGAGTTTTGTTATGGGTTCTTTTGTAAATGCTGCAAAAAACACGATGCTGGACGCCCTTACCGTTGCTTATGCCTCGCTCCATAACGGCGATCCCGGCGCGACAGGAACAAATGAGGTTACTGGCGGTTCCCCGGCATACGCGAGGAAGGCGGTGACTTTTAATGCCGCAGCAGCCGGGGCCAGGGCGCTTAATGCCGATGTCACCTTTGATGTCCCTGCCTGCACGGTCATGTATGTCGGGTATTTGGACGGCGGAAACTGGCGGGACTTTCCACGGTTCTGATGCCGTGACCAATGAAGTCTTTGCCGCACAGGGACAGTACAAACTGCTGGCCAGCGGCACAACTTTGTCACTTTCCGACTGATAGGTAATGAAATGGCAACGAGAATCCCGAAAGCGCTTAACGATTCATCCAGCGCCGGAATCAAGCTGACCGTCAAGGATACGGATGGTGCTGCCGTTGATTCCGGCGGCATTACCTCAATCACCTACAGATTGAGTGATAAAAACGGCACGCCTATTAACGAGAGGAGTGCTGAATCAGTTATTCCGGCAAATCCGGTGACGATTCCTATCACCGCTGCAGATTCTGAGGTTTCCGAGTCTGATGAGGTGGCTACCAGGCTGTTGACCGTTACCTGGGTTTATAATGATCCAAACCTTGGAGACGGGGTCGAGCATGCGGAGGAGTTCTTTGTTTCTGTCAACAACTTTAAAAATAAGCCGGCGACGACATGAAACTCTTATCTGAAAGCGGCGATGTCTCCACTGCTTAACACGGTGAAGCTATGAATGATTGCCAAAAGTATGACGGACCAGATTGCCGCCAGAAATGCGACTATGCCGAGGCGGCAGCAAAAGAGGCTGTCAGGCAGACATTCGCCATTTTAGGGGTTGATGTCGACAACCCGAAAGAGGTCGAGCAGTTCCGGATGTCGCTCAGGTTTTCAGATGGTCTCCGGAAATTCACCGACAAGGGGATTTTTGCCATCCCCATTGTGCTGGTCGCCATGATGCTGGCCGCGTTTATTGCGGGACTCAAACTGAAACTCGGCGGATAGCACCATGAACGAGCAACAGCACAAGGTCAGTCTGGAGGCAATGGCGCACATAAAATGCGGCGCATGCGGTATTTGGTGGGACATCCCTTATACCACTTACCTTGTTCTTACCAGGGCGACATGCCCGGTCTGCCGTGAGGAAATGCCCCTGGAGGTGAAAAGGGTGAATTATGATTGCTGAAAAATTGGAAGGAAAATGAAAAGTCGTTTGCTATGGACCTTTGGCCCCTCTTCTTAATCTGCTGGATGACCACAAGGTTATCAGCGGACATGAAGGCCACAACGAAGCAAAAGGAATCACCGGCGGATATTTTCATATCGAACCCATGGCAAGCGATCTAGGCTTCAAGTTGATCTATGACCATGAAAAAAACGATGATTTTTTCCGAGACATCGTTGACACCGTTGTCCCCCAACCTGATGGAAGTTTCTACGGAACCCTTTTTAAAGGCGGCAAGCGCAAATTTAATTTTTCATTGCACAAGACATGAGATTTATTTTGATTGCCATAATTTGTAGAAACCTACATTCAATCTGACAAAATTCAATTTTTAGTTCCGATCAAATCTGGCAGCTACCCGATTGAAGGTTACTCAGGAGTAAACTTATGGTTTTGCAGAAACGGTTGATATTACCAATGCATTTTACAGGGTGTTATTATCATGTTTCCGGTTATATTCCCTGATGAATGATATTGGGTTGGAAATGGGCAGAATTCCCTATATTTTATTGTCAAGGATGTTAGGTTGGAGTAGATATTAAGAAATTTGATAATAACTTGTTATGCCACCTAAATCTGAAGAAAATTCGGACATGAATCCAGAAAAATACATTGATGGGGTGAGAAAAACCGGATTTGAACTTGAGTTTAAAATTTCTAGCATCCTACAAGATAACGGATGGATAGTTATAAATAATAAATACTACATTGATGATGTTAAAGGAGCTGCAAGAGAAATAGATATTGTAGCTTATCGAGCGAAGGAAACCGACGAATGCCTTATCTACACAGCGCTTTTGATTAGTTGTAAGAAAAGCAAAGATAAACTCTGGGCATTATTATCAAAAGAAAAAAATACTAAAGACCCAAATACAAATTGGCATCCTATTAGAATGTGGTCAAATGATCCAATTCTGAAATATATGATTGAAAATTGGGATTGGCAGAATGAATATGTTAATTCAGATGTTAATTTGTTCGAGAATATTTTTAATCCATCCAAACATATATTTGCATTTCAGGAGATGAGTAAAACAAACGGTAGTCCTCAAAATGACACAGCAATTTTCAACTCTGTTGTATCACTAATGAAATCACAGTGGTACGAGACTCACCTACTGGACAGTAGAAAACGAGAAAAATCAATTTACAATTTCAATCTTATATCAGTTGTTGACACTGACCTCCTAAGGATACATTTTGAAAAAGACCGTATAAGTTGCAAAGAAATCGACTCAGAAAAATTCATAGCAAACTACATCATCAACAAAAAAGAAACGAGCGCAAGAATTCACTTTTCAACAAGCAATTCTTTCAGTGACACCTTGCAGCTGCTCCCGGACGATCAAAGCTGACCGTCAAGAAGTGAGTTTTTATGCCGGCTGAGGAGTTCAGATTGGAAAAATCGGCTCACAAGCCGGCAATTTGCCTTAAAAAAGATAACCATTGGCCAAATAGTCTGTTTTA
>JAHIVT010000093.1 GCA_018816555.1 Pseudomonadota bacterium | reverse complement strand
GCTGACATAATCGGAAGAGAGACCGAGCTTGCCGACCCCCAGATTTTCCAGGAGCGATCCGCCGCTGTCGATCAGGTTGGAGAGGAAGATCTCCTTGATCTCGGCATTGCAGCCGGATACCGCCCGCAGCACGTCAGGTTTCTGCGCCAGGTTCTGATTGGCCCGGTCTTCCTCAGTGATGGTCTGGTAGAGATCCGCGATCCCCTGGCTCAACTTGTTCTCCTTGATGGCGTTGCCGAGCCTGCGCTCGACGGTGTCCATGGAGGCGAAGCCCTGGCCGTCGCTGCTCTGCAGGACCGCCCGGATGTCCTTGGCCGCCGTGCATTCGTCAAGCTGCAGGCCGTTCAGTTTATCGGCAATGGCCTCGAAGGATTTGATCGAGGTGGCGCAGGGCTCGCACAGGGTCTTCAAGGCCAGGTCAAAGGCCACTGCGCCGCCGCTCATCAGGATGCGCTGGAGTTTCTCGACCAGATACTCGAAGTTCAGGAAACTGAAGCCACCCAGAAAGATATCGATGCCGCCGCAGCCGCTCTTGATGCGGGGCGGTTCCACGGTGATGGGATAGGTGGCGTTGTTGGGCCAGCGGGCGCTAAAGCTGCCGCCGGAATAGTAGCCGCGTTTCTGGCCAGCGAAATAGTCCGGCGGGTTGGAGGTGCTCTGGGTCAGCCAGTCATCCACCCAGCCGGCGCCGGCCTGAGGCGGGGCCAGGAGCATGGCGGCAAGCGCAACGGCTACCGTTTTTTTCAGGCGATTTGTTCTCATCAGAACCTCTTCTTCAGGACGGATTCGGGATCGAGCCCGCCACCTTTCTGGAAATCATAGACGGAATATTCCTGGGGCGTGATCTGGCCGTTCAGCAGACGGATCGACCGGTAGAGCGAGCGTTCCAACTCGTCTAAGGCCACCACCCCGCTTGCCACCGGAATGTAGTCGGGGCGGTTTCTGGCGATCAGCAGCAGGGTTGGGGTGGTCAGGATGCCGAAGCGGGCCGCTGTCCCCGGCAAGGTGTCAACATCGAGTTCCTTGATCTGCCAGCCGTAGCGGTCGGTGAAATAGCGCAGGATCTGCTGCTGTTCCTCGCAGTATGAGCAGTCTTGGCTGGCAAAATAAAGCAGGGCGTGATCTGCGGCGGCATCCCGGATGGTGGCGCTGATCTCCTCTTTCTGCATCTTCACCCGGGCGATGACGCCGGGCGCCGCCACCGGGTACTCCCGCCCGACATCGAGATCCGCGTATTTCTGGATGACGTAGGAGGCGACATTGGCATAGGCCGCGGCCTTTCTGCGGGCCAGATCCTGCATGGTCAGGTACTCGTGGACGTTCTCCTCGGTCGGTCGCTGCACCGCCTTTTTCTGGAATGCCATGAGCAGATCCTGGAAATCATCCGGATGCATGTCCCAGAGTTGTTCGGTGGAATAGTCCGCCAGGGCGGGCACTGACCGGGACATTGGCGCTGTTGCCTCTTCCTTTTCCGGTTCCGGTGCAGGCTCCTCGTACCAGAACCAGCCTTGCTTGGCGTCATCGTAAAATTTTGGCCCCAGTTCGGCTTCAGCATCCGGCAACCCCGTAAAGACAACGGCGACAACGGCCAGAATGCGGAACAGCATCATCGCCCTACCAGAGCGGATACGCTTTTTTAAGCACACTGTCTGCATAGATGAATCCGAAATATCTGCTGTCATAACTGCGCGGGTGGCTACCGACCATGAACAGGCTGCCGGGTGGGACAAGACCGTTGAAGATGAATTGCGGCAGCCGCTTGCCCTGTGTGTCCTGGGTCAGGGCATGGCCCAGATAATTTTCATCGCAGTAATATTCACCATTGTTGACCGTCAACCGGTGGACGGCGGCGCAGCCGACCTTTTTCAGCAGCTTGTCTGTTTTGGCCTCGTCCAACTGTTGGTGAAACAACAGATAGTCTCCTTGCTTGAAGGTCCGGGACTTCGGCGAGATCAGAAAGAAAACGCGGTAGCCGAGGGACGGGGTAAGCGTCACGCTGATATGCCCGGGGAGCCATAAACCCATGACCAGAGCCGCGGTCATAATGGCTATGATTTTCCAAGGGGTTGAGCGTTTATGGCTTGATTTCCCCGGCATTCCTCAGCACCACTTCTTTCAAGAGAACGACGTGATTGGGCGGTGCAGCCAGCAGCGCCGCTTCCATGGCATCGATATTCTTGCGCAACTCTTCATCGGATATTGCGCCGCTGATCGCTTTGTCCCGCTGCTCCCGGATATACCCCTTCAAATCCATGGTCACGATTTTCTGGGCGTATCGCCGGTCGTAGATCGCAATCAGACCTATGGTCGTGACAAGGCTCACTACCAGGGCGATAAACGCAGCGGCTATAAAACCGGGCCCATGTTTTTTGGGAGTAGGGTCTGTTTTTCCGTCTGACTTGTTGTTCATTTCAATTTCCATTCCCTGTTCCGCCTCGCAAAGCGGCAACAAGCCTGTTGAGATCCGCGCTTTTGGCCTCTCTGTTTATTCGTTCCAGCAGGTAATCCAGGCCCGCATCGCCGTTTACGATCAGCGGTTCTGCCTGCTTTCCTTCGGTTTCGTTTTCACTGACCGGCAAATATGCCAGGGCAGGCACTTCATCAATGGCGAAGCGCTGAAAAAGCAGTGGATCGACCTGGATGTTCACCTGATAGCTGTCGCATTTATGCCCCCTTGTGGGGTATTTTCCTTTCATGAAATCGCATGCCGGGTCTTTTTTCAGGATTTCGCTGATAAATTCCATGGTAGGCCGGATTTTCTTCATGCCCCCGACAAAGCCGCGCAGCACCATGATCACCTGGCCGGTGCGGGCACGATCAATCATGGCCGCATAGTTGCGAAGCGTGGTGAGCGGTACCGAACTTGAGACAAAAAGATAAAGCTGTGCCGAGTTGGAGGCTGTTTCGGGCGGTAAATGTTGTTCGCCTTGCGGCATGTTTTCGGTGAGGATGTCCTTGAATATTCTTTCCCGCAGTCGCTGCTGCTCGTCGTGCATTATGGACTGGTAGTCCTGCGCATTGAATTTTTCCATGAGCTTTCCTGCCGCATCCTGGCAGCCGCAGGCATCCGCCTGGTCTTGTTCCGGAAGCTGCAGTTCCTTTGCTTTCTTCTGTGCCTCTTTCAAAACGCCGGCGATGTCATTCATCTTGAGTTCCGTGGCTGACTTGTCGTCGGCAAAGGCATGCCCGGCAGCGAGAAAAAGGGCGAGGAGGATCGTTGCCCCGGCCTTGGCGGTTATCCTCTTCAAAACGCGCAACATGCCCTTTTCCTGAAAACCATCCACAAAAATTCATCGCCCGGTCCCTTGCCGCTCCGGTATGGCGGGTTGAGATTGGCGCCGTAAAAAAAGGCGCTCTTGCCGATGGGCCAGGCCCTTTTGTTCACCGCCGGGCGGACGGCCTGCAGCTTGTAATTGGGCTTGTACCAGATGGGTGTCGGCACGCAGGAGCAGAGATTGAGGCCCGTATCGCAGATCAGCAACTCACGGGCCAGTTTATAGATCATCCTGGCCGCGATGGTGGAGTTTGCCTGGATGATATTTTCGTCATCGACATGTCCGGTCATTGGGTAGGCCGAACCGCCGCTGCCCACGCACCAGTAGAGCGCTTCCAGGGGGCGGTAGGCATTGACCGCCACCGAATCGGCAATACAGGCCATCTGGGCGAAGGGGTTGGCAAAAAGTAGGGCCTCGGGATGGATGATAAATGCCAGTTCGTCATCCTGCCAGAGCGGATCTATTTCGGTGATATAGGCCACGTCAAAACCGGAATGCTCGACGCAGACAAAATCGGTCAACAGGCCCAGTATGCTCCAGACCGGGAAAAGCAGATAATGGGCCTGGGCAAAGGTGGATTGGTCCGGCAGGGCATCGTTCAAGCTGTGATTCTTGCCGGACAGGAAGCCCTTGGTGGAGGCAAGATCCAGCCCGAAACCAAGGGAGGGGAAATAGTATGGCGTGGCCACGGTCTCGATCATCCGGGCCGGCTCCCAGAAACTCACGGAAATACCGATCCTGTAAAAGACGGGCGGTGGTGCAGGACAGACGCAGACCGGAGTTGATGCCGGATCAGGGGTGTCGTAATTGCCGGAAGCGGGGGCGATGGTGATGCCGGCAATCTTGATCGGGAAGATCTCCTGCCAGGCGATATCGGTGATCGGATTGACGAAGGTACCGCTCTTGACGGTTGCCATGACATTCGGGGGATAAAGGTGGATCAGGAAAAGCGAGAGGATTACGATAATTCTATTCATGGGGTACCCATACCTCCCGCACTTGCAGCATATTGTCCTGCTGGCGGACCACAGAGGGCACCGCCGCTAGCTGCAGCCGCCGGGCAACGGCCTCCCTGAGGTAGAAAAGCGGCCGGTCAAGTTCCTCGGAAAGATCGTAATAATCGCCTCCGGAGAGAATCAACCGGGTCCGGTAATCCTCGGCATATGGCGAGACCTTGAACCAGTCGACCTGTCGTCGATCACCGGCATCGATCACCACAAGGACACTCGTGAGACTGACATAGTCCAAAGGGTTGAAGGTAAAGCCCTTGGGATACAGCACACCGCCCTTCCCATCCGGGATATCGCTATCCAGGGTATAGGTCATGTCAACCAGGAATAACTTGTCCTCCTTTGCAACCGGCAGGGGATGCAGGTCAACGGGCCTGAAGTTTTTAATCATCGCCAGCTTCTGCTCCCGGTTGATTACCTTTTCCCAATCCACCCGTGCGGCAGCCTCCCTGATCTCGGATAAAGCATCCGGTTCTACAATAGGATAGAGATTTCCCGCTGTGTCGAGATGCTTGGCAAAAGAGAAGTCAGTGCCCAAAAGACTACAAAATATAGTTAATCCGATGATTGTTCGAAAACGCACATTTTCCCCGTGATCTACAAATAATGTTAAAGGAAAAAGCAGCAAGCTCTGCTACTCATTCTTTTCAGGGGATGTGACGTTTGGGATAAAAAAAAGACTTGGTTGTCAGGTGAAGGGGTTTCGATCAGATTAGCAGTGAGACCTTGACACTAATAGTAGACATCCAAAGATTTTAAGATGAGGAGAGATTGGTAAATTCGATGTGGCAATCTTAAGGGTTGAATCACGGCGCTGACGCAGTCGCCGGGAACGTTGAGATCAACTTGCCCGCCTTGCATCTATTGTTGAACTTGGCGAGCTGAAAGCTAGGTGAATATCTACAAAAATCTGATGCGAGATGCGGGTCAAGTGAATAAACTGGTTCGGCGACTTTTGCCGCCGTTTTTCCTTACCCCTTTAAAGAGATTTGTTTTATATAGGTAGTTGCTTATTCTTAGCTATGTAAGAGTAATACATGTAGTTACCACGAATAGCAAAGATGAACCAATAAATTACGCCAACTACTCCCAAGGTGGCAGAAGCTCCTACAATATCAATTAATGGAGCTACCCAAACCCCTTTTGTTAACGCCCAAATTGGGCCAAAACCAAAAGCGGCCCAGTTCCACTTTCCCTTGTATGTCTCATTAGATTCAAATATTTTTCTGAATTCATCTTGGTAATATTGAGGTAAATTGGAAAAATCTGTATTAGCGGGAGAGCCATTGGCTGTATTTGACATGAAAGTTTTCAATCTTACTCCGCACTTTATACATATTTCCTGATTTGAATTTGTTTCAACCCCACATTCTTGGCAGAATTTTTTTTCATTTAAAGGTCTCACTCCGCAATTCGTACATATTTCTGCTTTCGCATTAACGTCTTTTCCGCAGTTTCGACAATATTTGGCTACTATCAATTTTACCTCCTGCACCGCTTCTCGTCGGCGTTTTAGTGCATCAAGTTTATTAATTATGAATTGTTCAACGGATTGAATTCTTAGTGCATTTTTCTGGTATCTTTTCATTGCACCATCTATAATTTTTTCTTTTTTCCAAATGCAATAAATACCAATAAGTAACAAGGGGGAAAAAAGAATAACAATAACAACAACAGGGGCTTCGGCATCAAAAATACTCGCCAGGAGCAACAGCAAACTAAATACGACACAAATCCATCCGAAAGGTACCAACGTTTTTTGGAAAATCATGAAATTATAGTCTAATATTAATGTTAGTGGTGATCTTCGCATGACTGAATTTTCCGTTATTGATTATTGATTTATAGAGTTCATTACAATATTTGGCGTATCGTGCGTGCGCAACTAAATTGCCTTCAGGTGTGCTTTTGCGTTAGGCGTGTCTTGATGCCTCTTCGCCTTTCGCAATTAATTTCTCATGCTTCTTCGTTCCCAACTCCTTGTGATGATATTCCTTGAGCGTCCTGCGGATGTAAGGGGCAATTGAATACCATTCAGCATTCGGGTCGCGTAGAGATGCCTCATGCTTGAACCAAGCCATCACAACAAAGGCAGGGGTATCTGGCAGCATTGCTTGAATTGAATCCTCTGTAATTCTATCAAGATAGCAGAGCGGAAGAACCCAACTTTTCTCTGTTGGAGTCATCCATCTGGTCGTCCGTTCGTAAAACTGCTGATAAAAACTAACGCTGCCCCCCTTTGCTTCACATAAAAGCGTGACAAGAAATGGGTATCCTTGGGACTCGTCCATAAGAGTCGATATGACTCCATCTGCGTAGCCAGCGTCAAGAAACATTTGTTGGGCAATTTTGTCAGGGAACCGTTCAAGCCGAATTTTGTCTCTGACAAGGTGAGATAAATGATGTTGAAAGGATATGTGCGCATCAGACAGGGTATCGCGGCCAAGAATGATGACTGTCGAATGGAAGTTGGCTCGCTCAAGAACTGGAAATAATGCCGTGGTCACGAAATCAATGATGGTTTTTCCTAGAATCTCGAAATCGTCAATCACTAGAAGTAGCCGGCCTAGCCCTTTAATGGGCGAGTGATTAAGTCGATAAAAATCTTTGCGCTGATAGCGATTAAGGATAGCGCATAGATCCGCAACCCACTCGTCTGCGCTCAAGCGATATAGATCCGCTTTCAATCGTTCACGATAGGTGATGCGAAGGACATCCTTTAAGGGTCCTGGCAACCAAGATGTCTTCGCGATAGCCTGCAGTGAGGCCAAAAGTTCAATTGCCTCATCAACTCTTTTGTCTACCCCCACTTTCCGTAAATAATCAAAATCTATGTAATCCTTGGTTTTGGGAATACACTTGTTGAGTACGCTTGCTCCTCGGAAAATCCACCCTGCGGCTTTCTTAACATCTTCCGGGCTAGTTGATTTTTTTAATGCTGTCTCGACGTCCTTGGAAAAAGAGGCGTGTTGCCGAGCAAGATAACGCACATGTGGAAAATAGTCATAACCTGCCTTTCCATGTGGAATCGTCCTCGGCGCAAATTTCCGGTCATAGAGCGCCATAAAATCTCCAAGGATTGAAGGGTCTGCACCATCAATCTTAACGGTCAGATAGCCCTTGGATACAGGTTTTTCATGTTCCAAAACTTGGCTTAAAAGGTATGATTTACCGATACCTCCGTAACCGGAAATCCCAAAGATATTAATCTGACCTGGTTTTGCAGGAGAATTCAGCCAGTCTAATACTGTTTTAAATTCGCTTGGGCGTGAACTGTGGATATCCATGTTTATGCATCTCTTATTGTTGACATCTCTTTGAGTTAAGCGGCACCCGAAGGCAGTCCGCTGGCTGGAGCGAAGGGTTGGGCTGCCAACTTCCACACCTTTCATGTTGTGCTTCACTTTACGATCGGCACTTTGAATATAGATCTAGGGCCGCGGATATTGTGTAAGTTGCCCCGGCAACCGCAACTAGCACCGGGGCTAATGCCACGATCCAGGGCAAACTGACGATACCGAAACTCGCACCAACTGCGGTTAAACCACCAGGTGCAACGAGCCAGGCCCACAGCATCGCGAGGCCGGCGGTAACGCGGCTTAGCTTGGCGACGTCTCGCACTGCTTCACTTGCCTGCTTGTGATTGCGATCGAGGAGATTCCATATGAATAGAATAACGAGAAGCAGAACGCATGGCAGGAACAGCACTGCGGCAAGAAGGGCTGTGGCAATCTTTTTTACAATTTTGGTGATGGAAGGGCAGTGTTCTTGGGGTTGCATAAAGACTCCTAACATTTATTGCCAGATCAATTTGACCTGGCAAGTTGATATTGAAGATGGCCCTTATGCTTCCCGCCATGTCATTAAATTGGCCCAAAGACCAGTTCAATAAAGATGCAAGAATTGACCCAATAAATTGATAGGGAAGATGATAATTACCATTGCATTTCATATCAACATGTTAGTCGTATTTTCCCATGATGAAGACATGGGATGAGGCATGTAGAAACTGGGGATATGGCTGATTTTCAGATTAATTTGGTTTTTTGCACGAAGGGTGTTTGGGCTCGGATGAGTTTTCCTATTGTATTTATCAGCACTCCATTGAGATGTGATTTGCCAAGGTTATGGTTTGGGAAACGGCATGATGTTGACATTTGTTAATGGCAATTAAAAAGTGTACCAGTTACGGGAAAATAAAAGTGTACCACTCGGAAGAAAATAAGGGGGACCAGAAGAGTCCTATACTTTTTCATTCTGTGGTCAGTTGATTATCTGTTTGTTTTTCTGTTCTCCTTGTTCTTTGATAATTGGATTTGTGATTGAGTGGCCCCGAAGCCGGTAACTGTGGCCTTTGATGTTGACCACTTTACAGTGATGAAGTAGTCGGTCGAGAATGGCGGTTGCAATAACCGGATCACCGAACAACTCCTGCCAGTCGCCGAAGCTCTTATTCGAGGTAATGATAGTCGAGCTTCTTTCGTATCGATGCGAGACAAACTGGAAGAAAAGGTAGGCCTCCTGAGGTGCAACGGAGAGATAACCAACCTCATCCACGACCACCAGGCTTGAGTTCAGATAGGCTTTGTGGCGTGATTGCCCGCCTTCCTTCAATTTCCTGATCAGCGTTTCCATGGTGGTGAAATAAACTTTGAAGCCATGGAAACAGGCCTTGATGGCAAGGGAAATGGCCAGGTGGGTCTTACCCACTCCCGGTGGGCCCAGAAAGACCACGTTTTCGTGTTTGGGGATAAAGGTGAGATCAAACAGCTCCATCACCATTTTCTTGTCCAGATGAGGATGGAAAGAGAAGTCATACTCTTCAATGGTCTTGGCGCTGGGAAGCCCTGCGGTTTTCATGGCGGTCTGGATCCGCCTCTTCTCTTTGGCGGCGACTTCCTCTTCCAGCAGATGATCAAGAAAGGCCAGATAGGAACTCTTGTTTGCTTCCGCTTCTTGGGAGATAGCGTCCAGCATCTCGGCCGCCCGGCTCAGTTTGAGGCGTTGCAAATTATCCATGAGGCGTTCAGCGGTCAGTTGGTCCATGACACACCTCCTTGGGCAAATCGGTCATATTCGGCAAGGGGCCGATGTTCGACCTGAGGGAAGAGGCTACCGGTGATCAAGCCTCTGGTGGCTTTGCCTTTATCTTTGCCATACTTGCGCCCCAGCTGCTCTTTGTCTCGCTTAAGCTGTTCATAGAACAGACGGCTGCCAACCTGATTGTGTTTGCTCTCCGGCTCCTGATAGCTGACCAGAAAATCATGGTCATGGAAGAAGCGGATCATGCCGTTTTTTATCTTCAGCAGAACCATTCTGCCCACGACATGATGAGGAAGCAGATAGCGGTTTGCGTTGTAGGAAACCTGGCAATCCTTGTAGACCTTGCGGTATACCTTGATCGAGGTGTCATAATCAGACGGAGGGAGTTTGCCGAGTTTGGCGATTTCCTGCTGCCAGCGGTCACGAACCGGCTGCCGGTGGGTTCCATGGATGCGTTGATTGGCGGTTTCATCAAGCCAGCGGCGGATGTCTCGGTTAAGAGTTTCCAGTAAATTAAACCGATATCCACGCCAGAACCGTTCCCGGATATAATCCATGGGGCGCTCCACCTTCCCCTTGACCCAAGGGCTATAAGGCGGGCATGGTTTCGGGCTAAAGCCGTAATGGTTGGCAAAGTGGAGAAACTCGATATTGAAGGAGATTTTACCTTTCTGGCGGTTGACAACGACATTTTTCATGTTGTCGTATAGGATCTCGACCGGTACACCGCCCAGATAACGGAAGGCGTTGATGTGGCAGTCCATGAAAGATTCCAGGGTGCAGCGACGGACAAATTCCACATACATGCCGCGGGAAAAGCCAAGAACCATGACAAAGGCGGAGATTGTCGTTGAACTGCCGTCCTGCTCCTGGATCTGAAAATCGCCGAAGTCGACCTGGGCCTGCAGACCGGGTTCCGTTTCGAAACGAATATAGGCAAGACGGGTGTTTTGCTCTTTGATTTGACGAACGTAAGTTTTTACTGTGTCGTAACAACCTGTAAACCCGAGGTTTCGCAGGCGATCATAAATCCAGGTTGCTTTGTAGTCGTCTTCATTCAGGAGGTCCTGAATGAGTTGATGGTAGGGTTCAAGGATAGAAATTTTGCGTTTGTGTTTATTGTAGGCCGGCAGTCTGCCACCTTCAAGATGATTTTTGACGGTCTTGCGGTGGATGCCAAGTTTTTTAGCAATGGCTCTCATGCTGAAGCCCTGTCTGCGTAATGAAACAATGTCCATGAATACCTCCAATGAAATCATGGCGGCCACCTCCTTGAAAAAGAAGGTAATCACCATGGAAAACGATTTGGAGTGGTACACTTTTCATTACCATTTTTGGTATACTTTTACGTTACCAGTGACAACATTATCCTGATGATGCCGGCAAGATGATAAGGGGCCTATTTGAACATTTTAAATTCGGCCTGAATAGTAGACAGTTAAACTTTAGGACTATTTGATAAAATTAGTAAATGATGTGGCAATCTCAGGAGCTGAAAGATCAACTCTTTTAACTGCCAAAGATCAATGGGTAAAAATTCATTACCCGACTACGGCTGGGTACCTCTCTGGTGGGAACCGCCTGATGCTAACCCGTTTGCTAGAAGGTTGCCTCCCTCTCTCACCTTAAAGAGGGAAATCAGTATTACAGCCCTTCTAGGGTGTTATCCAAGCCACCGACTCTGCCGGCGTCATAACTTTATCCAACCCCCGTTGCGAATTTAAAAAAATAAATGGATCCTTAAAATCGCAATTGTGCAAGAATTTTGTCATCATCAGAAGGTATTTGATAATCAATGCAGAAGTTAACTCTTGGGCGACTGGAAGATGATGCGGCCCAACAACTCCTCGTTGGTTCAATATATTTTTCATAAATATTTTCATGCCATTCTCTTTGTTCCTGCAAGGTCATTTGCCGCTTGTATCGAAGTGTAACGCGAATCATGTTGGATTCTGGTTCGAAGATGTCTTTAGCAACAAAAACTGGATAACCGAGATTCCCATAACCGTACTTACCCATTCCTAATGGCCTAATCCTTCCCCAGTCTTGCGCCAAATCGCAATAGGCAAGCAAAAACGAAATGGGGTCTTTATCGAAACTTTGAGGACCGACAACTCGTTTAACAAGTCGAGAAACCTGATCATTGTGCAAAGCAATTGCCAATGCTACTGGATCAACCTCGTTATCATTCAGGTTATATCTAAGAAAATTTTGAACAATCAGTGAACTATACAAACCGTGATCAGGGCTCTCAACTACCAACGCTGCCATCTCAGAAAGTAATTCGGCAACAACGTCCGGAGTATCTTTGCCATAAAGTTGACAGATCCTCTTCACAACCCGTTCTAAATGATATGAATGGAAGCGCCTGCCAAGAAGAAATCCCCAATGAAACTCTATAGGGATTATAGTTTTGTTTGAGTTTTTTTTGTCTCCTGGAGATCTCAAAACTCCTTCAATGAATGCATCTAACCACCCACGCATTTTTTCAAAGGGATAACCAATATCATGGAAAATGGATGTCATAAACCAAATTTTGAGACCATTTTTATCTTCTAGAACCGATCCCCTAAGACATTCATTTCTATTCAGCACGTTTATGATGCAAAAGCCCAGAAAAAACACTTTGATCTGATGGAAAAAGTGATCGCGGTAATGTGGGATTGTATAAAGAATTTCCTCTATGCTCAAGAAACGACGTAATATGCCTATCATTTCTTCTGGTACTCGAAAAACCTTGCACATACTTTGAGCGAAAAAGATTGATAATTCTAGGACATCATCAACATCCCACTCTGAGCGCATATTTAAGCTGTTTATATATGACCTTACTAATGTGCCGATTTGCCTTTGCTGAGTAATACCATAATATCCCCCATGTTCTTTTTTTAATATTTCATTTGCTTCTTGGAGGATCAAACTGCTAAAAGCGTCACCAAATAAATCCTTTGGGTCATATCTTATTGTTCTATCGATTCTCCTCATTACTAACTGTGTAGCCACCAGAAGTGTCTCTTGAAAGGACCGATCCTTTTCCAAGAAGAGCGTAATTGGCACGTCAATGGACAAAAGTTCTGTTGTTGGAATCTGGTCATAATGGCCTGTAACAAATATTATCTGTGGAAGTTCACCAGTAGAGTAATCTCTAAGTTTGTTCAAAAAGGCCGTGCCATCTTTCTCACCACCCCCCATTACTTGGTCAAGAACTATTAGATCGAATTTTAGTGACTTGAATATCTCGAGTGCCTCCACTGCCGAAATGGCGTATCGAATCTCAACGTCCGGATGCTCCTTTCGAAGGTTGGCAACGAACCTGTTGTACTGAGTCCGATGGTCATCTACTATCAAAATTTTCATAGCGCATCATCCCCTTTTTTTCCACAAGTCATGAAGAATTTCGGGAATTCTCTCATAAATATCCTTGTATTTATGCAGAATTGAGACGTCTTTTCTTGCTTGGTATTCTCTTACTCCAGACATTAACACGACCTTGGGAGCAAGTGAGTTATTCGAATCTTGAAGCCGGCAAAGGAGTTGCACACCATCTAAGGGCTCTTTGTCAAAATTGCAGTCAAGCAGTATCAAGTCAAATTCATTAAGCGCATTAGTGGCTAAATCTTTTTGATATATTGCGTCTTGCACTTGCTCATATGTGTGCTGTGTTGTCAAAGTGATACTTGGAATCAAAGCGGCCTTTCTGGATAAAAGGCTTAAAAATTCTATATCGTCATCTATCGCAATAACCTTCAGGTGACGTGGCTCATGCAGCGTGATGTCTATCCGAAAGGCCGCTCCAGTCGGTGTGATGTTTAATGGGGGGTCCAAAATCCGTAAAGTAATCCCGTTATCAGCGAAGCACCGAAACGCCACGTTCACACCCATACCGAGCCCCGCATGTTTACTTGAAGAAATGTCGAACTTCTCCTCAAATTCCTTTCTCTGTTGTTTTGTGAAGCCTGGTCCATTATCGACAAATTGAATTGTAGCTATATCGAGTGTCTTTTTGGGATCATCGGTGCAACTTGTGAGAATCCATACCGCTGGATTTGACATCCCTTTAACGGCATCTATTGAATTCTCTATGAGCATATCAAAGCCTCTTAGTACCTCTTCTATATCAACACTAGTAAAACGATCATTTTTTAAATAATCGGCGTGCAACTCGATTCCTTCTCTCTTGAGAACTCCGCATCGATCTATAACATTTCGCAAGAGTTGATTTATAGAAATTGTCGCTCTGCGTTGCGTAGAGCGCGAATCGTCAAGCACCCTTTCTCTGAGGTTATCGATTTCGACAAGAGTTCTTTGTGCAATATCTAAATACGCCATCACATTTGAATTAGAAAAACCACTGGTTATAACTGCACGGATTGCGTCTTTAACAGCATATAGTGCATTCTGAACATTGTTGCCTAGTCCATGAGTAAAAAGCCTTGCGCTTTCTCCTTTTTTAAAGAGAAATTGCTGCTGACGCCGCATCTCAAGCGCCAAAGCAATATTGGAGGCCAATACCTCAAGACCGCGCAAATCGTTGTACGTGAAATGTGACAGATTGACAGGTTTTTTATTTTCTACTTTTAGAACACCGATTGTCTTGTCACCAATTCGTAGCGGTACGCCAATCAAAGAGCAGCATTCCCAATTTTCCATTTTTGCACGTACTTGCTTATTGTGAACGCCCTTCCATCCATGTCTTTCGTCTTCAACTTCTTTACGAGTATCGTACTTAACCGGTTGGCTATTAGCCCATATACTGCCGGTCAGTCCTTCCTCCCTCTTATATGTCGCCCCTTTTCGATACCTTTCGTACCCTGCGCCAGAAACCATAACGATATAATCTGATGTTGCGTCTGAAGATTTTCTCGCATCCTCAATATACAGGGAACATGCTTCTGCATTGAAGACATCAATGCATTTCTCAACAATCCTATCGCAAAGCATTTGAAAGGTTATAATTTCTGGGCTTACTAGCATCGTAGATACGTCTCTCAGTGCATTTAGTATTAAAGTGTATGACTGCTCTGAGTATCTTTGATTTTCTATAGCCAAGGCAATTGTGCTAGCAATTGTCTCAAGCATTAGCTGATCTTCATGCGAAAAGCAGGCAGGTTCACTTGGATTTTTGTTTTCAACCTTTAGTACTCCTATTGTCCGCTTCCCAATTCTGAGTGGCACACCTATTAATGAATAACTAATCCATCCAGATACCTTGTCGAGAACAATCCGATTATGGAGTCCCTCCCACCCACGGTCAGGATCTTCGATTTGAGCCTTTGTATCTAATTTGACGCTCCTGCTAGTCTGCCATATCTTGCCAGTAAGGCCCTTGCCGCGTTGGTATTTGACGCCGATTCGATACTTTTCAAAGCCCGCTCCAGACACCATCACAATCTCGTCCGGTTCGTTGGTGGGATCAATGATGCTGTGTTGAAGATATAATGAACAAGCCTGTGCGTCAGTTGTTTCCATGGCTATTTGAACTGCTACATCATAAAGCCTGTTAGGCTCTTTGCTTTCAACTAACTTGGATGTAATTCCTTCAAATA
This sequence comes from Pseudomonadota bacterium, assembly GCA_018816555.1. Lineage (GTDB taxonomy): Bacteria > Desulfobacterota > Desulfobulbia > Desulfobulbales > SURF-16 > SURF-16. The sequence continues at coordinate 5,686 of JAHIVT010000093.1, read as the reverse complement.
TAGCTACAAGTTTAGAATTGTCTCTATTAGGCATATCCACCTCCATTTATATGGTTTTGCCTTTCCATTGAATTCTCCAACTAACTTCATTGTAAGTGGTTGAAATTGCATATCTCACATTTTTCTATTTCTCCCGCCAATTTCGGCAACAATTGATGAAAAGTTACTCAATGATAAATCGCCGCCGTAGGCGGTGTGAGGCGCTAATAAAGAGCAGAACGATCACAATGTGTAAACATCCTTTGCCGGCTCCGGCTGGGTAAACTCTGTGAACTGCCTGGTGGGAACCAGCATGAAGTGGTGTGGTGAGGGTGGGAGAAAGACCCACCCTTACCCGATTGGGCACTCCCTGTCATACTTGCTCTGACGGACCATTTGGCATAGTTCGGCTGGATTGGCGCTTCGCAACGTCTCCGTGAATTTTTGCCAGCAACTTGCTCAGGGCAGATCGCAATTCGGGAGTGGTACCGAGTGGTGATGCTATATGCCCCAGACACATATGTTGGCAGGTGTTAAAGTAGTAGCAGCTCCCCAAACCGAAGTGACGGTAACCGAGAAGAGGAACTAATCCTGGTGCTTCCAAGAGAACACTCGATCCATCTCTTTTCTCCAGGAGTTCGAATGACGCATAGTAGGATATGGGCTTCGAGAGCAACTCCTGAGCAAAACGTTCCTTTGTGGGGGCACAGGTCAGACGCACGCCCTCATTGTACGTGTCGCGTATGTGCCGGAAAGGAAGCACCTCCTTAAACTCATACAGATACTTTGTTTCCCAACTCACCCACGAGGTGGCGAATAGGACTCCACCTGTGAGCACAAACTCACGGAGCAACTCGTAAAAACTTTCATTGCCGTACTGCGTGAAGTGTTCTCCTCGGACCAGCACCAATAAGGAGTAACTCTGAAGCAAATGCCTCTGAAGATTGTCAAGTTCGAAGGAAGCAACTGAACTAGGGAGACTCACTACATAGAAGCCCGCATCCTCTGCAATTGACCCAATGCCCGTGGCGAACTCCGTTCCATCAGACACGAGGAGACAACAATGCTTGTCAGGAATCCCTCGAAGAGCGTAAGATTGCACTACCCAATCATTGGCCGACCGGTTCATCAGTAGGGTCACCCCTTCGATTACGGCCCGGTGTTTCTCCTCAAACCCTTCAGATTCCACCTCACGATGGACACCCTGTCCTCCATAACCGATACTTCGGCTCTGGCCAGCGAGACATTACTCCCACCTTTGGATACAGCGCCCCTTATCCGAGCGCTAGAGGGACTTTAACCCTCCTGATCTATGCGCTGCCCAGCGCACACTACGAGGTAATCCGCCACTGTGCTCCGCATCGGTACTCTCATTCTTGTGGGGCCTCCACTTGAACTTCTTCCTTAACATCGGAACGACAGCTTCCCGCGTTCCATATGAAAGCCTGAGTCAGGATCACGCCATCTTTATGCCGGATGCCGCGCAGACAGTAAACAGGTGCCCTCCGCGCTTGTCCTGGAGTAGTTACCAGCCTCCAGTTTTGACATCATCTTTAGCCTTTCGACACTTCATCGAATGGTTCACTTTCGTTCGTCTTCCTGACTCCCACCTGATCCCGTCATGCGGGACCTTCTCCTCAACGCTCACCACCACGGCTCTTTACCGCAGCAGCTTGAGGTGGTTTGAAGCCTGCTCCTGCAAGCCGGCTTCGAGGGACCTTCCCTCATCTCTCATATAGTTTGGGACACGCAGTTCCCTAAAAAAAGAAAACCGCGTGCCTCTTCGCGGCACACGGCAACCCGGCTGTCTCAAAAAGACCCGCAGCTTTCCGTCCCCATCTTACGGTGGGGTTGGCTTTATCTAATTCTCCCTAACAACTCTTTATGAAGCCATTTCTTTTTTGTCAATGAGCAAATTGTCGCACATGTTTTAGGGCTATCAACACAGCGAAAGATTCGCACTGGCAACCTGTTGACTGGAATAGTATACGAAAACTTGAGATGTTCCTGAGGAGGGTAAGGACAGAACGCTCATGCAATCAATCGCCAGCTAACCAGGTTGCCGGCAATTGTTTTTTTGATGGCATTTTGATCGCTGCAGCTGCTCCGGACAAAGCGATTCTGCAATCAGATTTCCCGGCATCGAGAACAGCGCCGGGCAGATCGGGGTGCAGCGCAGCGGGGCGGTGATTGCAGACTCCGCTATTTTGTTGCAAATTGTGGGGTGGATAGCAGATATTTTGACTTCGAATGAACAGTAGCTCTAATAACCTGAGGGTAGTTTGATATTTTCAGATGTTCGATGTAGCAATATCAATGCTGAACGTAAAGCTCAGTCGAGCCGCTTTTAGGCGCCGGCTGAGGCGCCTTGTTAGGTGAAAATTTACTGTCAAACTGGAAATTGATTTTCATAGCCGGTTACCATTACCGCATGAATGGTATGACTTCCATTTCTAAGAAAGTGCCTTCCGGTAACCAAATAATGGTCAAATTCACCATGTTCCGCCTCTTTGAATAGGGCTATATCAAAATCATTTTTGGCTTCATTAATAATAAAAAACCGATCAATTAGAGATCGAATATTGTTATGCGAATGTGAGCAAACAAAATTGTAAATAGAGCGATACTCTTCTATCATTCCCGCCCGATCAAATTTTTGAAATTGATTTAATGGGTTATAACCTTTGCCTTTGAGTTCTGACAGCTTATTCATATGATCTTGAATCTTCTTGTCGAGCGTAGGGTCTTTACCGATAGAGTCCAAAAAAGCATTTTTCATTTGGCTGGCTTCTTCAATTACTTTTAACCATTCTTTAGCGTAGCTGGCCTCCATGTGGTAGCCGTATGTTTTATCTTCGGAAAGATTTTTGAAGTCGACAAATGCTTCAAGCAATCCACGGAACACTAGCGGAACAGAAATCCTTTTTTCGGTTTTCACGAGATGCACAAGTGAATCTGAATATTCGATAAGTGAACAATAAAGAGCAATTAAATTGCGGTGCCATGGATGCTGCTTATCGAATTTCAAATGTTCTGCGTATGTGATGGCATCCTTAATTTCTTTCTTATATTCATCCACGCTTTTCACCTACCCTGTGCTTCAGCGGTGCGCGGTTTTTCCGCGTCCGACTGCAAGCGTTTGTTTCGCCGATTTTCCATTTTATGATTCTCGGACCGAAATCTATTACCAAATCGCCCATTTCCCCATTACAACCGATGCTAATGCTTGCGTCCGTTTCAATACGTCGGTCTTTGTGAACATACCTGCATTCGGACCATACTGATGAACAAGCTGTCTTGTCGCGATGTAAGAGGACCTTGCATAAAGCCTTGGATCAGTCATTTTAGTATGAGTCGGTTGATTCTTGCACCTTGAATTGTCACTCCTTGATAAAAGAGTAAGGTTGCCGAACATATGAAGATGGTTATTGAAATCGGTTTCGTCGGTAAACCCCTGAGAAGTTATCGACCAATTCGGCGTTTGTGCTATGATGTGCTCCCGTGTAATTTTGTCTGTAACCATTTTGAACATTGTAGAGTGGTCAAGTTCTGCACCGAAAATATCTTCCTCATTACGAACGAGGAAAAGCGTGAGAGCTCCGTTGTGGTACATGTCCTGAGAGAGACTGTTTTGAAAGGTACCGTCCGGCATAAACCACATTACGAAACTTCGAAGACCGTCGGAGATTTCCTGAACAGTTGCAGTGCGAGACCTGTGAGACAGATCACCGATGTCTTTTGCAGGGTCCGTCCCACGAGTCTTGTAGATCCGAACGTCACAGACTTCGAGACAGTGTAAAAGGTCAATAGAAGTGTTCGGAAGTTGGGTCCGGAGTAAATTCCTCTGGTGAAGCCGGATTGTCAGAGGATAGAGTCTAGCAGCAAGGCCTAAAATGACAAACAGCCTATAAAGCCGTTCGTCTGTCGCAGTCTCTGAAACAAGCTGTCGGAATGAAAGCGCGAATAACCGAAGATCAGATATATAGTCGCTGATGAAGGCCTTAAGGTCAGCGGGCTGTTGACAAAGCTTCTTGAGTGAACCCTTGAGGAAGCCATCAAATACGGTTCTAACCGTGCCATTATAGTCCGCTGCATTCAAGGCTAATGTATGGCTATAGGCAAGGTAGTGATACCGGAGGAGGTCATCTTCTGTGAATGTGTCCCTTGCAATGTTGTCAATGCGGTAGCCCGGCGAGGCCACAAATTCCCGTATTGAGTCAAAAACGGCAAAACAGTCACCGAAGGAAGAATTTATGTCACCGTCGAGCGAACCAGACAAATATCGGTTCGAGTAGTAAACCAGCAAAGCCTTCGCCTTGTCCATCGCGGTCAGGGGCATCCCCCTATCATTGACAGTCTGAAACATCCTGATAGCACGCCCAGTGTCAGTTGCCACAAACTGAATGATTTCCAATGATTTGATTGTCTCCAGCCACTTCTTTACCAATGCGATTCCGCCTTCATCGACGAGCGCCTTGGCCCGTTCTTGGGAAAACCTATACGCTGACTGGAGCTTTCGCTGCCCGGCACTTGTTGGAGTTGGTGTATTTCCGCCAAATAATTGCTCTACAAAAGAAGCATTGTTGCCAAAATCAAGCTTAAGTATTGAGCCATTACGTAGCAGAATTGCTTCATTAGCAATGAAATCACTGTCGGTAGGATCCAGTTGATTTAACAGCGCCTGAATAACCAATGCAAGTGTCGTGAGCCGTTGTTGTCCATCGACCAGCTCATACGACTGCCCGCCATTTTTCGCGAGGACTATGGTGCCTAAGTAGTGCCCAGAACCAGTCTCGAGGGCTTCTTGGACGTCACAAAAGAAATCATCAACTTGGCCTGTACTCCAAGCGTAATCACGCTGGTAAGGGGGAATATGGAATGTTTTTCCAACCAAAAATTGCTGTATATCAATGATGTTAGACATGGACTCTCCTTGTTTCGGCGAACGCCGGGGTTGAGGGGCGCGCCAAGAGCATTGCCTGTAATGCCACCGAAGTTTCTCCGCGTCCCCTCCAACCCATGGTGTACGCCCGGCATGGGCGTGATCTTATGGGGTGTAAGTCCCCTGTATGTAAACCCGTTTCTGTCGTGAGACAGGAACAAAATACTAGCCGAAGGCAAGGGCGATCTCGCGAGGGATCGTCCGAAGGAAGCCTAAGCGCAAAGCTATGAGCCGACGAACAGAAATGGCATATAAGGCCGAGTCTCCGGGCAAGTCAGCACCACATGACAAAACCCTGGGTTTAGGAGATACGGTAAATGCCGCGGTTGCATAACGAAAGATCACGTCCTTATCCGGGGAGATCTGCTCCACATGCACTTCGCAAGAAGGGCGCGGCCACTGTAAAGGTGGTTGTGCTGGAGCAGAAGTCAGCAGAGGCCATAGTAGACAAGGACTCCACCACTCATGGCGGTGTGGTGGCTGGGAACGAGCCCGGTTAGAGCCGGGATGGACTCACCCTGTCGAAGGGCCGAACTTGAAGAGGGGAAGTCCCTTTATGTGCTCTCATGTCACAATGAACCCGACCGGGGGAGTGCGCATGGGGCGCGACATAAAGATCATGCTCCCCGTGACAATCACGGTTACTGCCTTCTTATCAAAGAACCTTGGTTGTTAATGACCAGCTACGGCCTGTCTATCTTTGGGAACCGCCCGGTGCGGACCCGCATGCCGGGTGGTGTGGGGGCTGGGGGAGAAAAACCCCCG
>JAHIVT010000092.1 GCA_018816555.1 Pseudomonadota bacterium | reverse complement strand
TGATTACATAGAAATGTTTTATAACAGCAACAGGCGGCATTCCTATCTGGGTTATGTCAGCCCAAAAGAATTCGAGAAACTGTGGCTTCTGAAAAAAGCCGCTTAACAAAAGTGTCCATTTTTACTTGACCAGGTCAAAATGACAGATCTGAATATGTGCCACTGGACCGTAGTATGGTTAACCCGAGTGCAGTTGGATGTAATTAGATATTCTATGTGGTAAGATTCAACCTTGAGCAATACTGGGTGACATAACCTTCTGTAGGCCATGGCCGCGTTTGCCCAAGGCGGGCAAGAAGCTTTGAGGATGCTAAAGGACAAAAGGTTTGATCTTGTGATCACCGATTTTTAATATGCCGGGAATGAACGGCGAAAAAAGATACATGAAATGAACCCGGATCAGAAAATAATCTTATGCACCACGCACGGCAGGCGCTCGTTATCGGATTTTTATCCGCAGGCCTTAGAGTTGGAGCGCCGGGGCGTCTTGAATGCCATCGTTAGAAAAGGAGACAACGCCGCTCTTGGCCGGGCTATAAGCGAAATTCTGGCGTCAGGGGCATCATCGTCAATCTTAACCGTTAATTCCCGGGAAATCCATCAACAGGTAAGAGAATTGGAAACTTTGGCCTTAGGCCTGGCAGGTTGTTATAAAAATAATGATAACGCCGGGTTCATAGGGTTGATAGATAGATTATTGGTTAAAGTAAGAAAAGATTGGAGGCCGGCGGATGAAAAAGAAGGCGTGGAAGGAGGCGCGGCGGAAGGTGAGGATAGGTTTTGGGCGATATGCGCCAATACATTTGCTCCGACGGAAAATATTAATGCGCACAGAGACGCCTATAAAAAAGTAGACATAGTGGAAGCGGCCTCTAATCTGCTCGGCTGGTTCTCGGATAACGCCGAAGATTTTGCACAGGAAAGGGATGATTCCTTCGGCAGGTTTCTTGGGGTATTGTCCAACATCGCCCAGTTGTTGACCCGCGTGGCTTACGGCTCTCATGTTTATACTTTTAGCGATGAGGGCATGGAGTTGCTGGCATCCGGGTTGATAGAGCCGGTTCCCGCGCAATGGCCGCCTGCCTGGCATGTTGATTTCAGTAAAGAATTCAGGCATGTCATCGTGGGGCGCTTTATGCAATTATCGCCTCAAGAGGGAGGCTTAAGCTCAGAGGAGCGGGAAGCTGTTTACCAGATTTCCGCGCCGGAAGTCTTTAATGATGTTGATTGGCGTACGCAAGACAGGTTGCAGGAATCTGGTTTAAATAAGATACTGAAATTTCTGGAAGATTTAGCGCGGGAATTAAACCTGTCTCAATCGGCTACGGAAAAAATCCGACAGGATATTATCAGCCACATTTTTTCCCTGGGGCCGGTGGTTTTACCACACGGCATCAAGGGGTTGGCGGATGAATGCAGGGATTTTTCGGTCAAATCAATAAAGAGAAAATCAACCGGAAGGGATTCTCTAGAAAAGAAAGGAGGATTGCCGAGTGTTTCTTTGGATGTCGTAGAGCAGGCCAAGGGCCATCCGGTTGAGTCATTAAGCGAATTAAAGGAGCTTAAAGAGAATGTGAGAGTGGTCTTAAGCCACCTTGTAGCCAAATATCCGCGCGGAGGAAAATCAGTTTTGCTGCACCTGGAGGCTGTTTCAGGGCTTGCCAGGAGGCTGGCTGATGCATATGGGTTTGACCGGAAAACGGTACTTGTTTTTGAGATAACCGGCTTGATACATGACATCGGTAAATTACAAAGCGAAGAGATACAGGCGGTCCTTGTCTTTGGCGAGAATCTAAAAAAGACAGATTTTACGCAACGGCAGTATCGATTCTTGGACAGGCATGAGATCATTTCGCTGAAGATGCTTACGAGTACGCACGAGGATTGGGTGTGGCTGAATATTCCTCTGAGGAGTCATATCTTTATGCTGGGCGTGGATAAATTTAGGGCTATCATGCCGGAGATAAGCCAATATTGCGAGTACTCGGAAGAAGAGCTGAAGATAATGGCTGCCTCTTTTCGCATATGCGATAGCTTTGCCAGTTGTACGGAGAAGGTGCATCCTAGCGATAATAAAATACAAAGTACGGAAGATATCCCGGCGTGGGTCAGGGATGCCGAGACAAGGCCGGGGCAGTGGGCGGAAGGAATGGATGAGGATTTTATTATACGGTTTTTTCAGAAAGAGTTTGCCGGCAAATTGACTGGGAAGCGCGGAGCGGGGAATCGGTGATAGGTGATAAGAAATCTTTTTGTCGGTGACCGGCGGCTAAGCGCTCGCAGTCACCTGTTCCAGCACCCTGCGCAGCTCATCCAGTTTGAAGGGTTTATACAGAACCCCTTTGAAGCCATACTCCTGATAGCGGGACATGATGGGATCATTGGCGTAACCGCTGGACACAATAGGCTTTGCCCCCGGATCGAGGAGCAGCAGTTCCTGAACCGCCTTCTCGCCGCCCATGTTGCCGGGAATGGTCAGGTCGGCAATCACTACATCAATGGCACGGCCGGATTGCATGGCCTGGCGGTAACAATCCAGCATCTCGTTGCCGTCCCTGCAGAGAACAGGCTCATATCCCAGGTGTTTGAGCATGGTTTCCGCCACCTCAAGAATGACCTCCTCGTCATCCATGACAAGAATATTCCCAATCCCCTTGCTGATGTCGCCTGCCTCGGTCTGTCCTGGCATTGCTGCAGGTTCTCCGGCAGCGGCAGGCAGAAGGATGGTGAAGGTCGTACCTGAGCCCACCTTTGAGTCGGCCCTGATGAGACCGCCATGCTGGGTGATGATGGAATGGACGATGGCCAGGCCCAGACCGCTGCCTTTTTCCGAGCTTTTTTCCTTGGTGGAGAAATAGGGATCAAAGATCCTGGCGAGGTTCTGAGTCTCGATGCCTTTGCCGCTGTCCATGATGCTTATTTGTACATAATCTGCCGGTGGCAGGTCCCAGGAAGCGCTCATCGTTTGATCAATATTCTCAGTACTGATGGCAATGCTGCCCTGGTTTCCCATGGCCTGGCAGGAGTTCAGGATGATGTTTTGCATGACCTGGCTCATCAGTCCCGCATCGAACTGCAGGGGACGGAGATCGGGGGCAAACTGATATGTACATTTCACTTTGCTGCCGGAGAGGATAAAGTCCACCGAGTCCTTGATCAGCTCATTAATTGACGCCGTCTGTTTGACCGGCGCACCTCCCCTGGCAAAGGTGAGAAGCTGCCGGGTCAGATCCCTTGCCCTGAGAGAGGCCTTTTCCGCCCTGAGAAGGAGATCGCGTATTTCATGGTGCGGGCCGATTATTTCTCGGGCCAGATTGACATTGCCCAGGATGGCCGACAGGAGGTTATTGAAATCATGGGCAATACCACCGGCCAGAATACCCACGGATTCCAGTTTCTGTACCTTGAGGATTTCTTCCTCCAGCCTCTTCCTGGCGGTCACATCGCGGAAAACGGCAATGACGCCGATGAGGTGCCTTTCCCGGTTATAAATGGGCGCTACGCTTGCGGTGATGTGTATCTTGCCGCCGTCTCTGGCAATGAGCACTGTGTGGTTATCCAGCTGCCGGATGTTGCCGTTTTCGGCTATGTTTTCAACAATGTTCTCCTGGGGTACTCCGTTGTCTTCATTGGCTATGTGAAATATTTCCTGCAGGGGGCGGCCCAGTGCCTCCTGATGGCTCCAGCCGGTCAACTGTTCCGCATTGTTGTTCAGCAGGATGATGTCGCCCTGCAGGTTGGTGCTGATGACGCCGTCGCCGATGCTGCGCAGGGTAATGGTCAGCAGTTCCTTTTCCTGCGCCAGCTTCTTTTCCGCCTCCTGGCGGTGGTTGATCTCCTGCTCGAGCTCCAGGGTGGCCTGTTTCCGTTCCATGACTTCATGTTCAAGCTCGGCCGTACGCTCTCGTACGGTGCTTTCCAGGCCGTCATTCATTTGGGCAAGTGACTGGTTAAGTTTAAATATCCTGTTGAGAAAAGTGCCGATACTGAAATAGAGAAAGGAGAGGGCAACCGCAAGCAGAGCAATGGAGGTCAGGGCCGATACTTTGACAATCCCCTGTAATTTATCTTTCTGGTCGGTTATATCGTGGGCGATGATGATTTTACCGATGGAGTTTCCCTGGTAATCTTTCAGGTTCATATCCTGTGATACGTGATACGAATGTCCGTCCAACGAGACCTGGAATGAGTCACTGGTGCAATCCAGCGCCTCAGGGCTGATTTTCTGAAAAAAATTGTTCCCCTGGGGCAGCAGAACATAAGGGCCGCAGCTTTTGTATGTCTCATCATTTACCAGCACAGCTTTGCTGTAATGCTCCCTGTTGATCAGAACGGCAATGTTATCCGAAGACCCTTTGTGCAGGGGCTTGAGCAGTTGATCGACTTTGAGACCGAATTCGACCACTCCGATATATTCATTGTCCAGAAAAAGCGGTTGCGTCACCCGGTAGAAGAGGCCCAGAATGCCTACTTCAAAGCCGCTCTGCTGCCGGTGGGTCTCATTCACCTCCTTGACAATGGGCCTGATGTTGCTTAGATCATCTCCATGGGTCTCGGGCAGGTGTACCCGCAGAAATGAACTGTTGTCCGGCAGGTAGAAATGGAATATGTAGAAGGCGTCATTTTCTTTCCGCAATGTCTCGTAATAGGGTCGGCACAGCTCATAGAGTTTCTCCCTGTCACGGCTGGCAAAGGTCCTGATGATATCGGTTCTGACGCGGCTGAAGCTTTCTATTCTTCTGAGGTAGGAATCAAGGGTCTGTTTGGTGGTGGTTTCGGTCAGGATATTGTGCAGCCTGTTTTCCAGGGTAATGGTTTCCTGCAGGTGGTTTCTCTGCAGGGTGATGGTCTGGTAGAGATGAAAAGCGGAGAATAAGACAAGTATCAGTCCTATGGTGCAAATCGCTTTCCATCTGTTGTCCATTTTTTTCCTGTTATCTTGCCTATTTGGAGTGAAAATGTCGTTGGTTTTTAGTTGTATCCGGTAAAAAAGAATATCATTGCGACAATATGTCCGTCAAATAAATTGAGAAGAGGCACAAAAATGAGCACTTATAAGATTCATCCCATTGTTATGGGAACAAAGGTCTTTGATAAGGGTATGATGACCTATCAGCATGATTACGGCAAACCCTATACCATCCCCATTTACTCCTGGTACCTGGAGGGTGGGGACAAAAAAATCCTGGTGGATACCGGCGAGATGCGTCCCATCCAGTCAGCGGACAGGGAGAAGAACATCGGCGGCCCCATCTATACCTTTGAGGAGGGGCTGGCCAAGTGGGGGCTGACGCCTGCAGATATCGACCTGGTCATCCACACCCATCTCCATGCCGACCACTGCGAGAATGACTATAAATGCGTTAATGCCAGGTTTTTCATCCATGAGAAGGAGCTTAGCGCCATCCATGATCCCCATCCGCTGGATTTTCGCTATGTGGAGGATTATATCCTGGAAATTGAAGAGGCAGGCCAGATTGACATCATCAGTGGTGACCGGGAGATCGTGCCGGGTATTTCCGTACTCCACACCCCGGCCCATACCCCGGGCGGCTTGACCGTGCTGGTCGACACGGCCAAGGGCAGGGCGGCCATTACCGGTTTCTGCGTGATCATGGAAAATTTCAATCCGCCGGCATCCGTGCGGGCCATGGAGCTTGAGGTGATTCCGCCGGGCACAAATATCAACTCCTACGCGGCCTATGACATGATGCTCAAGGTGCGGGACATGGCGGATATCCTGCTGCCGCTCCATGAGCCGGAGTTTGCCGCCGTGGACACCATCGGCTGATCCGCGTGGCGGCCACTCCTTTTATCATCCCCTTTTTTATTGCCCACCAGGGCTGCCCCCATCAGTGTGTGTTCTGCAACCAGCATGTCATCACCGGCAGCAGCCAGTGGCTCACCGCTGAGCTGGTCCAGGAAGAAATCGCCCGCTGCCTTGGCTGGCCCCGGGACAGCAGGCGGCAGGTTCAGGTGGCCTTTTACGGCGGCAGTTTTACCGGCCTGGAACGCGGCAGGCAGGAGGAACTGCTCGGCGCGGTCGGGCCGTTTCTCCAGAGGGGCGAGGTTGACCTGATTCGCCTTTCCACCCGGCCTGATTATATCGATCAGGCCAAGGTCCGGTTTTTAAAGGAGCGGGGGGTGGGGATGGTGGAGCTGGGCATCCAGTCATTTGATGCCGAGGTGCTGGCACGATGCAGGCGTGGCCATACCGCGGAGCAGGTTGTGGAGGCTTTTGCCCATCTGCGGCAGGCGGGAATCGGTGTCGGCGGCCAGCTCATGGTGGGACTGCCGGGGGAAACCACGGCCGGGGTACTTGCCGGGGCGCGCCGACTGGTTTCGCTGCGGCCTGATCTGGTCAGGATCTATCCCACTCTGGTGCTCAAGGCCAGCCCCCTGGCGGATCTACTGGCCGCAGGCCGCTACCAGCCATTACCCATGAACAGGGCGGTGGCTCTCTGTGCCCGGCTCAAGGAAATCTTTGCTGCTGCCGGTATTCCGGTCATCCGTATGGGGCTGCAGCCGTCACCCTCCCTTGAACATGATCTTGTTGCCGGCCCTTATCATCCCGCCTTTGGCGAACTGGTCCTGTCCCGTCTCTATTTCAAAAGGATGAGAAAGAGTCTGGCCATCTTGCAAAAAGAGCGGGGCTGCGCTAAAATACGTCTTATGTTATCCGCCGCCGACCGTTCGCTGTTCCAGGGACAGAAAAGATGTTCGGCAGGGCGGCTGACCGCCTTGGGGCTCCTTGACGAGGTTGAGCTTGTTTTTCTCCCCGGGCAGCCAAGATTAACGATCAACCATGAGATCATTCATGTTTCTTTTGACCCGCATTGCTGAACGCAAAATCAGTCAGGCCATAGAAGATGGCAGCCTCGACTTTGCCAAGTGGAAAAATGTGCCCTTGCCCCAGGACGATGACCCTCTGGTGCCGGATGATCTGAAAATTGCCTACAAGATGTTGAAAAATGCCGGCTATTTGCCCCCGGAAATCGAGGCGAAAAAGGAAATCCAGACCCTTGAGGAGTTGATTTCCCGCACCGAGGATGAGCATGTCCGCCTTAAACAGATGAAAAAATTGAACGTCCTGCTCATGAAGATGGAGGCCTCGCGGAAAACGCCGACAAATCTTGCCGCCCAGGACGATTATTACCGGAAAGTCGTCGAGCGGATTTCGCTGAACAGCCGGAAAAAAGACAGGTAAGGGAACGTTTGAACGTTTAAGCGTTCCAGCGTTTAAGCGTTTGAACGTTGAAACGCTGTGCATCATCAGGCGATCCCCCGGAGAAACACCCTGAGCGGTGCCGGATACCCTTCCACGGTCAGCGCCGGGTTCTGCGGATCGATAAAATCCTCATAGGACTCAAAAACCATCCACTCGGTGCGCCGCTGTTCCTCGCTGCTCATGGCATGGCTGCAGAAAATCTCCACATTACGAAAACCCGCTCTTTTCATCCAGTTTTTCAGGCAACTTGCCGTGGGCACAAAATAGGTGCCCGGCACCTTGGCGTAGCGCTCCTCAGGGAAAAGGGCCACCGGTTCCTCTCCTGGGATGGCCTGTGATTCAACCAGCAGCGTGCCTCCTTTCTTCATGCTTTTCCACACGTCTTTCAGCATCTCCACCGGTGATATGCGGTGGTAGATGATGCCCATGAGAAAGATGACGTCAAAGCATTGCTCATAAAGGGGCAGATGCTCCACTCCCAAGAGTTCCAGATGGAGATTGGCCAGCCCGGCAAAGCTGTTTAAGGTCAGGAAGGTGAAATAGTGGTGGTGATAGGGTTCAAAGCCGATGACCGCTGCGGGCTTGTGGTGGGCCATGCGGAACATGTAATAGCCGTTGTTGCAGCCGATATCGGCGATGATCTTGCCCTGGAGATCAGGCAGCAGCGGCAGCAGGCGGTCCCATTTACGGTTGCTGCGCCATTCCGCGTCAATGTCTATGCCGAAAACCTGGAACGGTCCCTTGCGCCACGGCATGAAACCCCGCAGGACCTGATAGACCCGCTGCCGTTCTTCCTCCGTGATATCCCCTGGGCTGCCGATGCGGACCACATCGCCTGCCAGCTCCAGGCTTGAGGCCCGCAGGTGACAGACTGACTCATAGGGCAGACGATAGGCGAGAAAGCCCTTTTTGCGGCTGTTGAGTTTGCGCAGGTTTTCCTTGCGCAGGTCCAGTATTTCCCCATGTCTGGCAGAAGGCAGCAACGGGAGATAATCGTCTTTTTCTGTCACTGGTCAATCCTTGATGGCCACAAAGGAGGCGAAATTAAACCACTGGAAAAATGTTTCCACATGGCTGAACCCCGATTTCTGCAGGAGTTCGCTGTTTTCTCTGATGGAAAAGGGAATGAGGATATTTTCCAGGGCTGCCCGTTTCCTGGCTATTTCCGTCTCGGTATAGCCCTGGCTCCGTTTAAAATCGTGGTAAAAGTCGATAAAGGCCCTGTTGATCTCCAGATCATGGCAGATGATCTTTTCGCTGATAATCAGCACTCCACCCGGTTTCAGTGCCTGGTGGAGACGGGTGAGAAAGTTCTGGCGGGCCAGGGGTCGGATGAACTGCAGGGTGTAGTTCAGAATGCAGGCCCCGCAGGACTCAAGTTCCACTGCCGCAATATCGCCATGGATAAAACGGATGGTGTCCTTTTTGGCAAACATCTCTGCCTTCAGCGTCGCCTTGTCGATCATGGCCGGCGAGCTGTCTATACCGACAAATTCCAGTTCGCTTGTCGCCATGCGCCGGGAGAGTTCAAGCAGGGTGGTGCCGGTGGAGCAGCCCAGGTCGTAAATCCGGTCTCCTGGCTTGACAAGTCTTGCCAGCAGGGTGGCCACCATATCAATCACCTGGTGGTAACACGGCACGGAGCGCTGCAGCATGTCATCAAAAACTTCAGCGACCCTGGAGTTGAAGGTGAAATCAGCAGGAGCCTGAGGGTCCTGATATAAGTTGTCTTTGGTCATAGCATGCGCGGTAATGGTTGCCGGTAAAAAAAAGAAATAAATTCGCCACGATTTGAACGAAATCATAGCAAAAACTTTCTATACAGAGTGGATAGTTTTTGTTATGATTTCTGTAATCTGATCAAATCCATGAGATAATTTTCAATCAGAAAACGCTATTTTACCTGAAATGAGGAGGAAAGGAAATGAGTGACATTAAGAAAATCCTGGTACCGGTTGATTTTTCCGCCAATTCCGACAAGCTGATCGATTATGCCGCCTCTTATGCAGCAAAGTTCTCGGCCTCGCTCTCTCTGCTCAATGTGATCGAAAAGCCCATGGCCTATGATGGCTTTGGCAGCGCCAAATTTGAGGAGGAAATGAAAGCGGTCATGGAAGGGAAGATGGGAACGTTCATGGATGAGTATCAGGACAAATGCGACATCCGTGAGGCAAAAGTTGTAATCGGCGATACGGTGGACACCATTCTCGAGTCTGCGAAAGATTACGATATGATTATCATCGGCACCCATGGCTACAGGGGGCTTGAAAAGATTCTGATGGGCAGCGTGGCTGAGCGGGTGGTGAAAAACTCCCCCTGTCCTGTTCTGGTCTATAATCCTTATAAATAACTTTTGCTGTTGCTTAATCGGTCGGGTGGCGGGCGATCCTGATTCTCTCCTTGATTGCTCAGGCCGCTCGCCTGATTTTTTCCATTGACGGGGGATAAATTGTGCGTAAACAGCCTGGGGTTGATGCCAGCTCAGGTGAGGAGGATCGCATGGCAGAGTAGGTCACACCTGGGTTTATGGGTCATGCAGCAGTTGCTCACGGCACGGGGCAGAAATTTTTTACCTGACCCTGTCATGATGTTTATTTGCCGCCGGTAATGGAAAAGCCCGGCTATGAGGTAAAACATGAAAAACTTCAGATACACATTGTTCGTCTGCCTGTGCGTTTCACTTCTGTCAATCTCAGTTGTCGCATGGGCATCCACGTCTGGCTGTGAGAGCAAGAAGGCTGCTTCGGAAAAAACAACAGACGAAACAGTTGTCGGGAAAGTTGTGGAAGAACCGGCCATGGCCGCCATTCCCCCTGCGGAAAAAGGGAAGGAGACCACCAATGGGCAACAGCTTGTGATCCCTCCGCTCAAAGAAGAACCGGCCATGGCTGCGATTCCCGGCAAGTGAAAGCCCAGGAATACGTCTGCTCAGGAAAATTGATAACTTTTCAGTGTGCTTCCCCAGGCTCCCTGCAACGTATCCAAAGCCTCATAGTTGGTCAGATCGAGATGGATCGGGGTAATGGAGATATAATTTTTATCCGTTTCAAAGGAATCCGTGCCGCATTCCTGCTCTTGGGAAGGCTTGCCGCCGCCTATCCATAAGCAGGGGCGCCCCCAGGGATCAGAGAGTTCCTGCAGGGCATTCTCATAGATCCTTCTGCCCTGTCTGGTGATTTTGAGCCCGTTGATTTCCGAGGGTTTGAGATTGGGGATGTTGATATTGAGGTAGCAGTCGCCAGGCAGACCGTTTGCCAGAATGAGTTCCGTCATCAGTATGGCGCATTGCAGGCCGGTGTCAAAATGATAAGGGCCGCCACGGCCGGCAATGGACAGGGCCATTGACGGCACCCCCCGGATGGTGCCCTCCTTGGCTGCTGATACGGTGCCGGAATAGCTGATGTCGTGCCCGAGGTTTGCGCCGGCATTGATGCCGGAAACAATGAGATCGGGTTTCCTGGGCAGCACCTTCTCCACGCCGATGGTCACACAGTCCGCCGGGGTGCCGTTAATCGAAAAAATATTCTCTTCCAGCTCTTTTACCGTCAGGGGCCGGTTCAGCGACAGCGAGTGGCTGACGGCGCTGTTGTCCCGGTCCGGGGCCACGATAATTGTCTCACCTGCCTGCTTGAGCCCTTTAAAAAGCTTTCTCAATCCCGGCGCATAGACCCCGTCATCATTGGTCAGCAAAATAAGTGCTTTCTTTTTTTCCTGCATGGCTGTTTTTACTTTAGTTATTCCGTCATTTCTTCGGCATACCGTTGTTGCTGGCGGTCATACTCGTTGAAGCCGATCAGTTCCCTGAGTGCGGCGAAATCGAGATGATCCGGGTAGTTGCCTGTTTTCAGGTCGGATAGGGCCTGCTGCATGGCGGAGATGGCTGTGCTGAGCAGGGTGAGGGGATAGGCGACGATCTGAAAGCCGATTTCCTCAAGCTGCCCATGGGAAAGCAGCGGAGTTTTGCCGTGCTGCAGCATATTGGCCATTTTGTGTCCGGGAATTTCGCGGCAGAAGCGTTCCATTTCCGCCACGGACTCAGGCGCCTCAAGAAAAATGATGTCAGCCCCCAGGTCGGCAAAGGCCTGGCAGCGGTAAAGCGCCTCCTCCAGACCATGGGTGGCCCTGGCATCGGTGCGGGCCATGATGAGGATATCCGCCCCCTCTTCCCGGGCATCCACCGCCGCCCTGATGCGGCCTAAGGCTTCACCCCGTTCCACCACCTGTTTGCCCCGGGTGTGGCCGCAGCGCTTGGGCATCAGCTGGTCTTCAATCATGGCGCAGGCAAAACCGGCGGCCGCATAACCGGCAATGGTCCGTTTGATGTTCAGCGCATTGCCGTAGCCCGTGTCCGCGTCACCGATAACCGGGATGTTGACCCTGCTGCAGATGCTGCGGCCCTGGTCCACCATCTCACCAAAAGAGATCAAGCCGGTATCCGGCAGGCCGAGACGGGCCGCACTGACGGCAAAGCCGCTCATGAAGGTGAGGCTGAAGCCCGCCTGTTCGATCAGGCTTGCCGTGAGCGCATCATAGCAACAGGGCATGACGAGAAGGCGCGGGTTGGCAAGCAGGCTTTCCAGTTTCTGGCGCGGAGAAGTCATGGGTATTTCAGGTGTGGTGCATGCCCGGTCAGGGCAGGACGATCCTTTTATCCGGCCGGATATCCTTGTTAGCCTTGTAGAGCAGGATACTTCTGCCGATCACCTGCACAAGATGGGCGCCGGTCTGACCGGCAACACTTTCCGCCGCCTCATGCCGGTCAATGGCCGCGGTGTTCTGGATTTTTATCTTCACCAGTTCGTGGGCCGTGAGCACGGCGTTGATTGAGGCCAGTACCTCTTTGGTCAGGCCGTTCTGGCCGATCATGGCGATGGGTACAAGGTGATGGCCCAGGCCGCGCAGATAACTTTTTTGTTTGCTGGTAAGTAATTTTTTTTTCATGTTTATGGTTTCGTCAGATTGGATATGATTTCAAAACCGCCCACCCAGGTGCCGATCATGCTGCCGAATCCAGGCAGGAAAAAGGCCAGGAAAACCTTGAGCAGCTTGTTGCTCCACCAGCGGCGGAAATGGGATATGTCTTCCAGCACTGTTTCAAACTCATGCACCACCGGCGGCTGCATCATGGTCTGGACCAGGGCGGTGACATATCCCGCGCCGATGACCGGGGTAAGACTGGTAATGGGGGCGGCGATAAAGGCGGAAACGATGGTGACCGGGTGGGCCAGTCCGATGAGCGCCCCCAGGGAAGAGGGAATGCCGTTGGCCAGAATCCAGTAAACAATGTTTTGACTGGCCACCGCTGATCCTTTGGTGTAGCCGATCATGCAGATGGAGCCGATGATGATGGCCGGGATGAGCCAGCCGACAACTTTCCACACCGGTGACACGGGAGGGATGGAGTTGATTTTATCCATCTGGCTGCTGCGGTCCTCGCTTAATGCCTGTTTGACCCCGTTGATATGACCGGCGCCGACCACCGCCACAATTTTTTTACCCTTGGCCCGCTTGATTTTTTCGGCCAGAAAGGTGTCCCGTTCATCGATGAGCACGGTTTTCAGTTCCGGCAGGGCCTGGCCCAGTTCGGCCAGCAGTTCGGAAAGAACATCGGTTTCTTTCAGTTCCTTTAATTTCTCCTCGGTGATTTCCGTCTCTTCAAAGAGCGAGGCGATGAGGCTTGCGACCAGATAATTTTTCCGCCAAAAGGATGTGGCTTTCCAGGCCCGGCGCATGGTTACCCGCACATCCCGGTCGCACAGGGAAATCGGAATGTTTTTTGCCTGGGCCGTGGTGGCCGCCTCCAGCAGTTCCGAGCCGGGCATGACGCCCAGCTGGTCACCCAGTTTTTTCTGGTAGGAGGCCAGCACCAGGTTGATCATCAGGGTGCTCAGCTGTTTGTTGCGGATGATCTGTTTCAGATCAAGGGACTTCCACCGTTTTTTCTCGGAAAGGGACTCATAGCGCTTGGTGTCAAGCTCGATGCAGACGCAGTCCGGATTCTCCCGGTCAATGACCTGATGGACAAGCTCTACCGATGCGCGGGAGATATGCGCCGTGCCCACCAGGATGAATTGCCGTCCGTCCTGCTCGACGATATGGACATCGGCGGCCTCTAAATGGGATGTTTCTGACATGTGAACTGTTTCTTTTTTTGCAGTAGGATGAAAAAAAGCAGGAGCGGCCATGAAGCCGCCCCTGCTGGATAAAAACAACTTAAAAAACAATTTCAGGAAATAGTCAAGTTAATGTTCGCGTCAAGGGATTGGTGGTCAGCCCGACCTCGCACAATCGGTTAGAACTTGTAAATCATGCCCAGGGTCACCACATGGGCCCCGGCATCCTCGAATTTACCGTTGATCTGGGATGAATTGTCCGGGTTGGTAATCTCTCTGGTTTTCTTGTGGTCCAGCAGATAGGCGCCGCCTAGCTCCAAGTGCTCATTGACCTGATAACGGCCGCCAAAGGAAAAGAGCAGGGCGTCCGAGCCGGGCAGTTCAAAGCCGAGGGTGTCGCTGGGGATGGGCGTCTCGTCATAGGCAAAGCCGATCATGGCGGTAAAACGGTCCGTGCACTTATGGGTGATGCCGATGCGGTAGGCGTTGGAGTCATGCCAGTTTTTTGCCTTGGGATCATCAAAGGCGGCGATCAGTACCGGATTGAGCAGGGGGTCGTTATAGTTGAAATCAAGCTGCTTGTAATCCCCCCAGTAGGTCTTGTCCCAGGTCAGCTCCACCGTTGTTTTGTCAAAAAAGGTATAGGAGGTGCCGATGGTGAGAACGGCCGGGGTAACCACTTCCAGCCTGGCATCGCCTTTGTAAGTATAAGCGGAGGGAAAGTTGGTATAGAGCGTGGCCGAGCCGGTAAGGCCCATATCCACTTCAGAGCGGTAGGTGGCGGCGATATTCCACTCCTTGGTCGGCTTGATGGTCATGGCCAGATTGTAACCGAGATCGGTGGAGTCGCCATCCATATCGCGGCTGATATAGGCGTAGGTTACGCCGGGGCCCGGATCAATATCAATGTACCCGGCGCTTTTAACCTTGTTGCCGGTGGTGTGCAGGATTCTGGCGCCGGCGGCCAGACCGAACCAGTCGCAGAATTTGTAGGAAAGAGAAGGGTTGGCCTCAAAGACCTTGAGGGTGAATTCCTCGGAAGATGTCCGGGGGAATGGATCATTCCATCTCTTGGACAGGCCGTAGGGCACCACAAAGGCAAAACCGAAACGGAAATTGTTCATGTCCGGGGAGACCGCATGAAACATGGGGATGACAATGTTTTCCGTTTCGGACGAACCGTTCCTGCTGCTGTCATCATAGTCGGTATAATCAATATGGGGCAGGTTGATGTAGCTGGCGCTCACCTCCAGCTGCCAGCGGTCTTCCTGCCAGCCCATGCTGGCGGGATTGTAGTAAGCGGTGTCCGGGCCCTCCGTATGGGCGATATAGGCATTGCTTAAAGCAACGCCGTTAATCGACTGTTCAGGTATGCGATAACCCGAAGCATAGGCCGTTCCCGCGGCCATGATTCCCATTGCTGCCAGTATTACGATTTTCTTTTTCATCTTTTCATCCCTTTCTCGTGTGTTGTCATTCAGCGTACAGATAGCGTTTTATCTTGTGGGTCGCTGTCTTGATGAATGGTTCCTGCCTCTCAATTATCCTATGGATTTTCGAATAGGATGCCAACTGGGTATTTACCGTTTGCTGGATCTCTTTCAGGATCTGCGTGATATATTCTTTTTTCTGCTGCTGTGTTTTGTTCTTAGTCTGATGGTTTATGAGATCGTAATCGAGATAGACCCGGGCCTCCAGTTTGTCATTTCCTTCAAGTATCAGCGATTCAATGACATGCATGAAGGCATTGATTTTTTCTTCAATGGCCTCAGGATAAATATTTTCCCCGTTGCTGAGCACGATGACGTTTTTGGAACGGCCTTTGATATGCAGATTGCCGAATTCATCGAAACTGCCCAGGTCGCCGGTTGCCAGCCAGCCTTCCCGGTCAACGGTTTTCCCGGTCAGCTCCGGGTGATTGGCATAACCCTTCATGATATTGGGGCCGTGGGCCATTATTTCACCGATTCCGGTCTGCGGATCAGGTCTGGAGATTCTGATCTCCACCCCGGGGACAGGCTTGCCGGCTGAGCCGACGGTGATGGTGGGGTCTTTGAATGGTCCGGCGGACAGAAGGGGTGAGGCCTCGGTGAGGCCGTAGCCGACGATGTAAGGGAAATTCGCCTCTTTGAGGAAACTTTCGGTCTCATAATTGGTTGCCGCCCCGCCGATGGCCACCAGTTGCAGTTCGCCGCCGAAGAACTCCAGCAGCTTTTTGCCGATTTTCTGGAAAACACTGCGGCGGATAAGCGGCATCTTCATGGAAAATTTTAACAGGGTATTCTGTTCAATGGCGGTCAGTACCCGTTTTTTATAAATTTTTTCCATGATCATGGGCACAATGCAGATAACAGAGGGTTTTTCCTTTTGGCAGATCCTTTCCAGGGTGGTGGGGGTGGGGGGTTTGCCTGCGTAGACAATGCGTGCGCCATTGAGCAGGGGCAGCAGAAAGCCGATGGTGAATTCATAGGTGTGTGACATGGGCAGAATGGACAGAAAGGTCCAGTCCGGGGTAATTCGGATCAGTTCGTTTGCCGCCTTGACATTGGCGCAGAGATTGCCGTGGCTCAGCATGACTGCTTTGGAATGGCCTGAGGTCCCGGAGGTATAAATAATACCCGCCAGGTCATCCGGTCCTACAGGCGGGGTCCTGTCAGCCAGTTGCCGGCTTTTGTCCTGCATCTGGTCCGCTTTGGCCAGGAATGTGGAAAAGGTTTCGACATTGTTTACAACCTTCTCCGGCGGGCTGTCATCCAGCATGATGATGGATGAGAGTTTGCTGTCCCTGAGTTCATAGATTTTTTCAATCTGCCGCTGGGTGGTGAAGAGAATTTTTACTTTGGCATCGGTTAGGATGTGGCGGACATCCGTTTCCGGGAAATCGGGCAGGATCGGGACCACGATGGCGCCGAGCCGGATAGCGGCAAGATAGGCAATGGCCCAGTTGGGAGAGTTTTCCGCCAGAATGGCCACCTTGTCTTTTTTTCTGATACCCGTATCTTTCAGAACGCTGGCGGTTCGGATCAGTCTGTCAAAGAGCTCCCCATAGGTGATTGGCTGCTGAAAAGCCAGGCTGAGAGCCGGACGCTGAGCAAATTCCTTGCAACTGGTTTCCGCAAGCTCGTTTAATGTTTCCGTAGCGGCATTATTTTTAGGCAGCATTGCATTTGGATGTTGAGTGAATAAGAAAAGAAAATTTCTATAAAAATTGAATTCTATTAAAACAGAATCCCAGGTCAAGCAACAAGTTATTTCGTCATGAATGCAAGAGTCGCGGCGGTATTTGGACGGTTTTGAACAAGATCTGCTGTTTTTCGCGGGATAATTGCCCATATATGCAGAAAAAGTGAACAAAGCATTCGAAGATAAACTCTAACACAATGTGGCATTGTGGCAACAACTTTGAGGTGCCTGAAAATTTTTACTTACAGGAGACAGAATATGCAGAAAGGAATCAGGATTCTTATGGTGACGGTTGCGTTGATTGTCGGCTCGGCGGTCATAGGTCAGGCCAGCCCCACCAAAAGATTCGACCCGGGCACCCAGACCTGCCGAATACTTGGTTTTGACAGTATGTGGTGGGGCGATGGTGCGAAGATTTTTCAGAACAACTGCAAGGGCTGCCATTACCGGAATAATGACAAGGGCGCGAAGTTTCTCTATGCCGAGTCCAAAAGTCCCGAGGCCTGGAACAGGGTATTTTTTCAGAAATATCCCCAGTGTGCCAAGGATGGTTCATGGGGTCCCTTGTCTCTTAATGACCAGCTGAAATTAAATGATTACCTTTACCGCAACGGGGCTAATACCTATAATCCGAACAGTGCCGCGGACTGCGGCTGATAAGGGTCGAACTCCCCGGTTCGGGGAGGGAAAGGGGTAAGAAGATAGAAGTCAGAAGACAGGAGTCAGAATAAAAAAGGACGACGAATAGAGCAGTTATTCTGTCTTCTGAATTCTGTCTCCTGACTCCTGCGTTTAAAATCTTTCAAAGTGCCAGGAGACGGGATTGCCTTCCCTGTAGGGCATCCAGCCATGGAAAACCCCTGGTTTTCCGTCAAATACCAGGGGGAGGAAATAGCGGTCCCCCGGCCACATGGGCAGGGTCTGGAGTTTGTCGATGGGCTGCCAGCTCAGGCTGCCCTCGCTGTTTTCGGCAAAGGGGATACCGCGGAAACCGCTGATGAGAAAGATAAATCCCAGCCAGTCCTCTCCATCCTTGCCGAAGTTGGTCCAGTTGATGGTGCCCCGCAGGGTCATCTCCGTACATTCAATGCCCGCCTCTTCACGGATCTCCCGCCGCATGCAGCCGGCCACATCTTCATGGGCATGCATCTTTCCCCCCAGTCCGTTGTATTTGCCCAGATGCTGGTCATCGTCTCTGGCATTGCGGTGGACAAGCAGGGTCTGTGTTCGGTCCGGGGAAAGAACAAAACCCAGGGTGGCTAAAATAGGTGAGTAGGAAGACATCATTTTAGTTAGATAATATGGTA
The DNA here is from genome assembly GCA_018816555.1 of Pseudomonadota bacterium. Classification (GTDB taxonomy): domain Bacteria; phylum Desulfobacterota; class Desulfobulbia; order Desulfobulbales; family SURF-16; genus SURF-16. The sequence continues at coordinate 33,114 of JAHIVT010000092.1, read as the reverse complement.
TGTTGTGTACCGACAGAACATCCCCGGGGGGAACACCGGAAAAGTTTCCTATTAAGTTAACATGAAATCATTTTACATATCAACATCATGAATATATTCTGTCATAATAGCAAAGAGGATAACGGTAACACTTGCTGGACAAAGGAGTTTTTTTGCATGGGTAAGGCTGAGGTTTTTGTCAATCAGGAAGATATGGCCCTTTTCAACTGTCCCCATTGCGGGGCTATGAAACATGTATCCGTGGCCAAATTTAAGAATAAGAAGCACTCTCTGCAGGTAAAATGCGTTTGCGGGCAGATGTTCACCGTCGATCTCAATTTCAGGAAAAGGTATCGCAAGCAGACAGATATTGAGGGCTTTTTCTGCAAGGTAATAAATTGGGCAAAGTCTTCGGATGCCGGCAAAATGCCGCGCAACTGCAGGATTGTCAATATATCCCTTGGCGGCCTTGGACTCCGTCATACCAGCGGACAGAAGATTGTCGTCGGGGATGAACTGATTGTTGATTTTATCCTAGACGACCGGAAGCAGTCACATTTGGAACGAAGGATTTTGGTTCGCCACGTAGGCGATGATGGCTATATCGGTGGTGAGTTCAGTGATGCGAATCAGCAAGTTTATGAAAAAACACTCGGATTTTATCTCATGCCTTAGCAGGCCGGGCATTTTTTTGGGATCACTTCATTAGGTGATCTCTTGCGGCTGTCCACTTCCCTTTTTGTAAAGAAAATCCCTTCTGTCATGTCATCACCTTCATCCCTGTTGGCCGAAAATCTTTGGCGACAAAGCTGTTTTCGGACATTTTCCGCCATCTCAGCTCCGGGATTACCGGCGGTTCCCTTTCGCCGGCTGGGCGGAAAACAAAAAAACAGAGCCGTAAATGGCGCTGGAGGCGACGGAGGAAATGTGTTAGTATACGTATTTGTATGCCCGTCAGCCTGGGCGTTTGCCTGTTATAACAATAAGAGAGTCGGGCAGAAAATTTCCCCGGCTCGAGGATACTCTGATTACTGTATGGTAAAATCCAGATTCAGCCTTATCGTGGCCATTGCAGCATTTTTGCTGTGTTGTTTCCATTCCGTTCACTCCCAAGCCTCAGTCCGCCAAGATCTTTTCCCTGTTTACGAATCCATGAAGGCCAATGTCGCTTTCTGGAAGAAAGTGTATGCGGAATATCCGGCCACCAAGGGCTTGATTCATGACAATCGTGATCTGTCAATCATCTATGAAGTGATTGATCTTGCGTCTGATGATCAGGCCGGCGCAAGGGCAACCAACAAAACGCGCGTCGACCGGGCCAAGGAAAAATACCGGCAGATTCTGCTGTCATTAGCCGGTGGGGGGGCCGCCCGGACAGATGAAGAGAAAAAAGTGCTTGCCCTTTTCCGCGGTGCATCTGCCTCAAAACTTTCCCAGGCGGCGGATGCCGTTCGTTTTCAACGGTGCCTGAAGGATCATTTTCTTGAGGGACTTGTCCGTTCCGAGGCCTATCTGGCCGAGATCAAGAAAATATTCAGAAGCTATGATCTGCCCGAGGACCTGGCCTATCTGCCCCATGTGGAGTCATCATTTAATTATAAGGCCTATTCCAAGTTCGGCGCGGCAGGCATCTGGCAGTTTACCCAGTCAACCGGCAAACGGTTCATGACCATTGACTATACCCTGGATGAGAGGCGGGATCCCATTCGTGCCACCCATGCCGCCGCCCGCTTTTTAAAAGAAAATCACAATAAGCTCGGCAGCTGGCCACTGGCACTCACTGCCTATAATCATGGGCCAAACGGCATGATGCGCGCCAAAAATCAGCATGGCACCTATGAAAATATCTTTAATAAATATGACGGCAAGCTTTTTGGTTTCGCCTCAAGGAATTTCTATTCGGAATTTATTGCCGCCCGGGAAGTGGCGAAAAATTACCGGAAATATTTCGGCAATGTTAAACTGGCAGAGCCTGTTTCATTCGTGGAAGTTACCATACCGGGATATGCGCCGATAAAAGATCTGTCCCGTCATTTTAAGGTGGACCTGGTCACCCTGGAAGAGCTCAATCCCGGCCTCCGGGCTCCGGTGTTCGAGGGCCGCAAGCATGTACCCAAAGGATACAAACTTCGGCTGCCCGGTAGAAACGGAGAAATGGCAAAACTTGCTTCGCGCATGCCGGATAAGGCCTTTGCCGACAAACAGCAGCGCAGCCGTTTTTACCAGGTGCAAAAGGGTGATTCGGCCGGGGCCATTGCCAGAAAGCATGGGGTGCAGCTCGAGGACCTGATTGTCACCAATGGACTCAATGCCCGGGCCGCCATTTATGTGGGACAGAATCTGCGCATTCCCACCCGGGATGAAAAAGTGGTGCTGCTGGCCAAGGCCGAGACGCCTGCTGCAGATATTGTCCCGGCAAATGGAGCGGAGAGTAAAAAAGAGGCGAGGGAGGTAGTCACCTTAAAGGCTCAGACGGTTAAAAAGGCGATTCCGCCCCGAAAAAAGGAAGGGCCTGTCCCGCAGGCTGAAACCCCTGCTGCGGTTCCTGCCCCGCCCCCTGTGCAGCAGGCTGAGACCCTTGCTGAGGCCCCTGCCCCCACGTCTGAGCAGCTTGCCGCTGTTGTGGCGGAAAAACTGCCCCAAGCGGGAAAACAGGTTGAGGAGAAGGTTGCGGTGGTGGCTGCTGCGGAGGAGCCGGCAACGACGGTTGCCGAAGAGGAACAGGCACAGCTTGATCAGCCTGAGGTGATTGATGAACTGCCCAAGGTGCCCCTTGAAGAACCGGCCTTTAATCCGGAGGTGGTCACCGCCGATCTGCTGGTTGCCGACAGCCGTACCGAAAAGGGGCGCACCGTGGGTTTCATCCGGGTTGAGGTCGGTGAGACTCTCGGCCATTACGCTGACTGGCTTAAGGTGCCCACCAGCAGTATCCGGCGCCTCAATGGCCTGCGCTTCGGCCATCCCATTAAACTTGACCAGCGTCTGAAACTGGAATTCCCCAAGGCGAGCAAAGTGGATTTTGAAGAAAAACGCTATGAATACCATAAGGAGATTGAAGAAGATTTCTTTGCCGTTTATAAGATTGAAGGGGCAAGGCTGTATCGGATCAAGTCCGGTGATAACATCTGGCGTCTCTGCCAGGATGAATTTGATCTGCCCTTCTGGCTGATCAGGAAATTTAATACTGCTCATGATTTCAACAATCTGAAGCTTGATGAACAGTTAATTATACCGGTTGTAGGGGAAATTGAACTGCAATGAGCAGTGATACGCCGCAAATCATCTATCGTCATGATTACCGCGCTCCTGATTATCTGATTGATACGGCGCATCTTCATTTTTTTCTGGGGGAAAGACAGGCAGTGGTGACCTCCCGTCTGCATTGCCGCCGTAATGGAGAAGGAGGGGCAAATCCTCCCCTGGTACTGGACGGTGAGGAGCTTGAGTTGCTGTCAATTTTCCTCGATTCCCGCAAGCTCGCAGGCCAAGACTATGTGCTGGGGAAAGAGTCGCTGACCATCAATCAGGTGCCGGATAGTTTCGAACTGACCATCACCACCCTGATCCGGCCCGAGGAGAACATCTCTCTGGATGGCCTCTATAAATCCAGCGGCAATTTTTGCACCCAGTGCGAGGCCCAGGGCTTCAGAAAAATCACCTATTTCCTCGACCGGCCTGATGTGATGTGCCGTTTCACCACCACCATTGAGGCGGACAACTCCGTACCGGTGCTGTTGTCCAACGGCAATCTCATTGAGACGGGCAACGTGGCGGGCGGCCGGCATTATGCCACCTGGCGGGATCCCTTTCCCAAACCCTGTTATCTTTTTGCCCTGGTGGCCGGCGATCTGGTCCGGGTGGCCGATACCCATGTGACCGGGTCCGGGCGCACCATTGATCTGCATATCTATGTGCAGAAACATAACAGCGATCGGTGCGATCATGCCTTGCGTTCCCTGAAAAAGGCCATGGCCTGGGATGAGAAGGTTTATGGCCTGGAGTATGATCTCGATCTTTTCATGATAGTGGCGGTGGATGATTTCAATATGGGGGCCATGGAAAACAAGGGCCTGAATGTTTTTAACTCCAAATATGTGCTGGCCAAACCGCAGACCGCAACCGATGCCGACTATGCAGGCATCGAGGGGGTGGTGGCCCATGAGTATTTCCATAACTGGACCGGCAACCGGGTGACCTGCCGCGACTGGTTTCAGCTCTCCCTCAAAGAGGGCCTCACCGTGTTCCGCGATCAGCAGTTCTCGGCGGATATGACATCCCCCGCGGTAAAGCGCTTAAGTGATGTCAGAATGCTGCGCAATCTGCAGTTTGTTGAGGATAGCGGCCCCATGGCCCACCCGGTTAGACCGGATTCTTATATTGAGATCAATAACTTCTATACGGTGACTGTGTATGAAAAGGGCGCAGAGCTGATTCGCATGATCCATACCCTGCTGGGTGCGGCTGGTTTCCGCCGGGGCATGGATCTCTATTTTGCCCGGCATGACGGCCAGGCCGTTACCTGCGAGGATTTTGTCCAGGCCATGGAGGACGGCGGCGGAGTGGATCTGGGCCGGTTCCGTCTTTGGTACAGCCAGTCCGGCACGCCTGAGCTGCGTGTATCAAGCAGTTATGATGAGCAGAGCAGGACCTGCACCCTGCAGGTCAGTCAGAGTTGTCCTGCCACGCCGGGACAGGATGATAAGCAACCGTTTCATATTCCCCTGGCTGTAGGTCTGCTTGATACCATGGGCAAAGATATCAAATTGTCCGTCAACGGCAAAGAGGCGGCCACGACGGTGGTGCTGGATTTCAAGGAGAGAGAGCAGAATTTTGTTTTTCATGATATCCGGGGAAAATCGATTCCCTCCCTGCTGCGCGGCTTCAGCGCCCCGGTCAAACTGCATTATGACTATACGGAAGACGAGCTGCGCTTTCTGCTGGCCCATGATAGCGATCCCTTCAACCGCTGGGAGGCCGGGCACCGATTGTCCTGTCGCCTGCTGCTGCGTTTGATTGCCGACCTGCAGCAGGGCAAAGAGCTGCACCTCGATGACGATTTTGTCATTGTTTTCCAGGCCCTGCTGACCCCGGAAAGCGAGATTGATCCGGCCTTTCTGGCAGAGCTGCTGGTGCTGCCCTCGGAAAAATATCTGGGAGAGCAGCTGGCAATCATCGATGTGGAGGCAATCCATCAGGTCCGGCAGTTTGTCCGCCGCACCCTGGCGGCCATGCTGCGCGATTATTTTCTTGAACTCTTTCATGCCAACACCAGCCTGGAGCCTTACACTTATGACCAGCAAAGCGCAGGGAGAAGGAGCCTGAAAAATGTCGCCCTTGCCTATTTGATGCTTAACGATGACAGGGCGGTAATGGATATGTGCCTGCGCCAGTTTGAACAGTCGGGCAACATGACCGATGTGCTGGCAGCCCTGCAGGCCATTGTCCATAATCCTGACTGCCCGGAACGAAAGAGCGTGCTGGTCTCTTTCTACAGTGAGTGGCATCGGGACAGTCTGGTACTGGACAAGTGGTTTTCCCTGCAGGCCACCGCACCTTTGCCCCAGACCCTGATTGAAGTGAAATCTCTGATGACCCATCCGGCCTTTTCATTGAAAAATCCCAATAAGGTGCGGTCGCTGATCGGCGCCTTCTGTGGGGCGAATCAGCTCTGCTTCCATGATAAAAGCGGGGAGGGTTATTGTTTCCTTGCCGATCAGGTGCTGGCAATCGATCGGTTCAACCATCAGATTGCCGCCCGCATGCTGTCGCCACTCAGCCGCTGGCAGCGTTTTGACGTCCCCCGACAGCATTTGATGTGTCGGCAGCTGGAGAGAATTCTGGCCGGCAGCGAACTATCAAAAGACGTGTTTGAGGTGGCCTCCAAGAGCTTGATCGCCGCTTCCCCTAGGCTGGCCCGTAATTAAATTAAATGGTAATCAAAAAAATAAAGGACTGTTATGGACATTTCAAAAACAATAGCCAAAATGAAGCAAAATCCGGCCTTTGCCGATAATGTGGGCATGGTACTGGTGCACAACGGCGTGGTCAGGGCCTGGTCCCGCAAGGGCAAGGAAAATGTAACCTCCCTTGAGGTTACCCCTGATCTTGCCAAGATTGAGGCAATCAGACAGGAATTTCTCGCCAAAGAGGGAATTTTCGATATCATCATTGAGGCAAAATCAGGACGGTTCAAGCCGGGAGATGATCTTCTCTTCATTGTGGTGGCCGGTGACCTGCGGGAAAACGTCAAACCGGTGCTGGCAGATGTTCTTGATCGAGTAAAAGCTGAGGCAATTGCAAAAAAAGAGGTTGTCTCTGCTTGAAAAAGTGCTTGTATTAGGGTAGATAGTTTCCTTTCTCAATTGTTGATGGCTTTGAAAGAAATGATCGCACCTCCGGTGCGCAGGTAAGCCCTCCGGCTTATCGTTACCAATTCCCGCATACAGCCTTTTTTCAGAGCTGTTCATTACTTGCTCAACATGGAGTTGACTTATGTATACCGCATCAGATTTACGCAAAGGGCTCAAGGTTGAAATTGATGGTGAACCTTATATTGTCACCGACTTTCAGTTTTCCAAACCGGGCAAGGGGCAGGCTCTTTACCGGACTCGACTGAAGAATATGGTTACCGGCAATGCCTTTGAAAGGACATTCCGTTCCAATGACAAATTTCAGAGGGCGCCCCTGGAAGAACGCACCATGCAGTTTCTCTATTCCCAGGGAGATGAATTTCATTTCATGGATAACAAAACCTTTGAGCAGATTGTCATATCCAGGGAGCAGCTGGGTGATAACATCAATTTCCTGATTGATAATATGGAGGTTGATGTGCTGCTGTTCAAGGAGCGGCCCATCGGGGTGACCCTGCCGAATTTCGTTAATCTCGTGGTGATCAAGGCCGATCCCTGGGCTAAAGGGGATACCAGCGGCACGGATACCAAGCCGGTCACGGTCCAGACCGGGTATACCCTGCAGGTGCCGCCCTTTATTGAAGAAGGAGAAAAGCTGCAGATCGACACCCGCACCGGTCAGTATCTGACCAGGGTCAAGGAGTAGGCTGTTTGGCCTATTCCTTTCTCAGCCGCCGGGCTGAAATCATTCAGAGCATCCGCACTTTTTTTATCAACAGGGGGTATCTGGAGGTGGATACTCCCATCCGCCTCCCCTGTCTTATCCCTGAAGCCCATATCGAACCGGAACAATCATCCGGCTGGTTTCTGCAGACCTCACCCGAGATGTGCATGAAGCGGCTGCTGGCCGCAGGGCATAACGAGATTTTTCAGATCTGCCGGTGTTTCCGTAAAAATGAGCGCGGTTCACGCCACCTGCCCGAATTTACCATGCTGGAGTGGTACCGGGCCGGCATCGATTATGTGGAGCTCATGGCGGAATGTGCGGACCTGCTCCGCTTTGTCGCCGCCCGAGTCGATTGCCCTGACAGGTCTGGGGCGGCTCTTTTATGTAAAGCTGACTGGGAGTATCTCACCGTACACCGGGCCTTTGATCTGTATGCTCCGGTCTCCGTGGATCAGGCCCTGGCTGGAGATTTATTTGATGAAATTCTGGTCAGAGACGTTGAGCCCAAACTGGGTAAGGGTCGCCCGACGTTTCTTCATGACTATCCGGCTGCTCTCGGCTCCCTGGCTCGGTTGAAAAAGGGGGATAACAGGGTGGCCGAACGCTTTGAGCTCTATGTTGATGGCCTGGAACTGGCCAACGGTTTTTCCGAGCTGACCGAGGTCGGCGAGCAGCAACAGCGGTTTGTCAAGGAAAGGGCACTCATAGAAGGGCAGGGGCGGCAGCCGGGACCTATGCCGGACAGGTTTCTGGCCGATTTGGGCGAACTGCAGTCCGCCGCAGGCATCGCCCTGGGGGTGGACCGGCTGGTGATGCTGCTGTGCGGCGCCCGGAGCATTGATGAGGTGGTTGCCTTTACCCCGGAAACCCTGTAGGTTATTTTGTATGATAGACTACCTGCTACAGTTTAATCCCATTACCCAGGCCCTGCTGGCCACCATTTTCACCTGGCTGGTGACTGCTGCCGGCGCAGCCCTGGTCTTTGCCACCAAAAAGGTGAATGCCAAGGTGATGGACTCCATGCTGGGCTTTGCCGCCGGGGTGATGATCGCCGCCAGTTTCTGGTCCCTGCTGGCGCCCGGCATAGAGATGGCGGAGCAGCTTGGCAACACTCCCTGGCTGACGGCGGCAGTGGGTTTTCTCGGCGGCGGGGTCTTCATGCGGTTGATCGATATGTTCCTGCCCCACCTCCATCCCGGCCTGGCCATGTCCCAGAGTGAGGGGATCAAGACCTCCTGGCAGCGCAGCACCCTGCTGGTGCTGGCCATCACCCTGCATAATATTCCCGAGGGCATGGCGGTGGGGGTCGCCTTCGGCGCGGCCGGGGCCGGCCTGCCAGCGGCCACCATCGGCTCGGCCATTGCTTTGGCGGTGGGTATCGGCCTGCAGAATTTCCCGGAAGGGGCGGCGGTTTCTATGCCCCTGCGCCGCGAGGGGATGGGACGCTGGAAAAGTTTTCTGTATGGCCAGAGTTCCGGTCTGGTGGAACCGGTGGCCGGCGTGCTGGGGGCCTATTTTGTCTTGCAGATGCAGAGCATTCTGCCCTATGCCCTCTGTTTTGCCGCCGGTGCCATGATATTTGTCGTGGTGGAGGAGCTGATCCCGGAATCCCAGCAGAATGAGAAGAATATCGATGTGGTCACCATGGCAACCATGGGCGGCTTTACCCTGATGATGATACTGGATGTTGCCCTCGGCTGAGGCCCCTATGTCCCCTGTTCCACCTGGATGATCTGAAAGGCGCCGAGCTGGGGAATGCCTCCCTGGGTCAGCCTTTCGCCCTCCAGCACGGCCAAAACGTCTCCGCCCGATACAAAGCCTTTGGCCACTGCTTTTTCCTTGGCCCGCAGCACCACCTGGTCTCGACTGAGCTTTTCCTTGATGATGATGGGGTTGATGTTTTTGTAGATACAGGAATGACGGGCAACATGCACGGAATCGGTGACGAGCAGGGTGGGCACGGACCGGTTCCATTTTGATAAATGGCGGTATATTTCCCCTTTGAAATCGATCACCATCACCGCTGCGGCATTGCCGAGACTTGCGGCGGCAGCCAGGGCGGGATTAAAGCCCTGCTGGCTTTTCATCAGTTCACAGTGGTCGCTGCTTGGCTCCGCATGGCTTTCCTCCTCGCTGATGATCGAGGCCATGGTGCGAACCACATTAACCGGATCAACGCCCACGGCGGTCTCGCCGGAGAGCATCACCGCATCGGTGCCCTCTCGCACCGCGACGCTGACATCCGTCACCTCTGCCCTGGTGGGGCGGTGATTGGTGGTCATGCTGTCAAGCATCTGGGTGGCGGTAATCACCGGCACGTTTGCCAGCCAGCAGCGCTTGATGATCTCGCGCTGTACCCAGGGCACTCGGGAGGCGGGCAGTTCAACACCCATATCACCCCTGGCGATCATGATCGCGTCGCTCACCTTGATGATCTCATCGATGTTTTCCACTGCCTCCGGTTTCTCGATCTTGGCCACCACCTTCAGATTTCTTTTCCCGGCGCTGATCAGTTCTTTCACCTCGATAATGTCATTGGCCGAGCGGACAAAGGAGAGAGCGGCAAAATCGATGGAATGCTCAAGCCCCCAGGCAAGATCCCGTTTGTCCTTGTCCGTGACGCTGGGCAGGGACAGGGGGGTGGCCGGCAGGTTGATACCCTTGCTTGATTTGAGTGTGCCGCCGACCACTATCCGGCAGGCAACCTTGCTGCTGCCCGCTTCCTCGACAACCAGTTCCAGTAGACCGTCGTCAAGCAGTACCGGGTCGCCGACTCGCAGATCGGCCAGGATCTCCGGGGCGATGGTGGAGAATCGTTCGGCAGTGCCTTCAATGGGCTCGGCCTGGATCATGATCCGGTTGCCCGCCACAAGGTCGGCCTTGCCGTCCCGCATCTGGCCTGTTCTGATTTTCGGCCCGCAGAGATCCATGAGGATGGCCACCGGCCGGGACCATTTTTCCTCCGCCTCTCTTATCATTTTGAGTCTTTTCTCGTGTTCCTCGTAAGTGCCGTGGGAGAAGTTGAGCCGGGCAATATCCATACCGGCAAGAATCATCTGGCCCAATACCTCGGGTGACTGCGAGGCCGGTCCCACGGTGCAGACAATCCTGGCAAGTTTCCGAACGTTTTCCGTGGAATAGGCCTTGACCCGCTCAATGATTTCCTGGAGATGGGCGGTTTTGACTGGCTTGGGCAGAAAGCCGATGACATTGGCAAAGCGGGCCAGACGCTGCCGTATCGTTTGTTCATCAAGGCTTGAGGAGATGGCAACAATGGGGCATTGCGGAGAGATGACCAGCATGGCCTCCATGAATTTGAAGCCGTCCCACTGGGGCATGGCGAGATCAGTGATAACCAGATGGTAATGGCTGGAAGTTGCCCGATGAAAGCCCTGCTGGCCGTTTTCAACCGCATCAACTTTGTGGCCCATTTTAATCAGTTGGGCAGAGAGCATTTTGCTGACAACCGGTGAGTCTTCAAGCAGTAAAATATGCATTATCCGTTTCCTTTTTGTGGCAATGACGAGGGAAGTGATTCGTTCATATGATCATAGCAAAAAAACATGCCAGAAGTGAAATGTAAAAGAGGATGAGGAGTTTGGGCAGCTGAGATTTAAAACGATGAAGCCCCGGGAGAAGCTGTTTCCCTAATGAAAGGATTATGTATCGATCGCTCTGGATAGACGCTTCAGTACAGTGATTGCCTGTTAACCTCTCCGGCCTGGCCTTTTCGGTTTTGACCATGCCCGGATAGATATTACCTTGCTTTTTTTCGAGTGAGATGAGATTTTGCTGGTGAGTCCCGCTTAAGATGATGCACAATGGATTAAGACCTTAAATTTCCAGACAGGCAATCGTGCAATGATGCGTCGGCTGACGGGGAAAACATGGAGGTCTTTGCTAGGGTCTGAAAATGATAAGATTTATCAGTTCTCTGCTGCTGTCATTATGCCTCATTGCCTCCGGCGCCCAGTCTGCCCGGGCAGGGGAGAAACAGCAGCCACAGACTGCCGGACAATTGGCGGTGGAGATGATTGGAACGGGAAACAGCGGAGCCGCAGCTGCGCAGAGCAAACGCTATCTGATTAAATTAGCGCCCGGGTCTGCGGCTGAACTTGCCCGAACGCCCGCAGCTCTCTCGCGGATGCTGCCTGAGGCCGCAAAGGGGCTTCGACGGCAAATTCCCCGTTTCGGCCTGGTGGCGGCTGATCTTGATGCCAAGGGCCTGCAGAGTCTCCTCAATAATCCCCGGGTTGCATTCATCGAAGAGGATCAACTCCGCTACCTGTCCAGCCAGTACATGCCTTACGGCATTAATATGGTCCAGGCGGACCGCCTAACGGATCTGCATGCGGGCGAGGTGACTGTCTGCATCGTTGACAGCGGTTATGATCTGCTCCATGAGGATCTCAGCCAAAACAACGTCGACGGCGTTAATATTGTCGATTCCGGCACCTGGTATGAGGATACCAGTGAACACGGCACCCATGTGGCGGGCACCATCGCCGCCATCAATAATCAGGTGGGCGTGGTGGGCACTCTGCCGGGCGGCCGCATCAATCTCTTTATCTCCCGGGTGTTTGACTCTTCGGGCTCGGCCTATGTTTCCGATATTCTGGCCGGCGTGGCTGAGTGCGTCAGTCCCGGGGTTGCCGCCGATGTCATAAGCATGAGTTTCGGCAGTACGGAAACGAGCACCAGCGAAGAAAAGACGTTTCGCGACATCGCCAAGAATGGGGTGCTGCTGGTGGCTGCGGCCGGCAACAGCGGCACCACGGCATTTTCCTATCCTGCCTCGTATGATTCGGTCATCTCCGTGGCCGCCATTGATGAGAATAAGAAGCGAGCCTCCTTTTCCCAGCAGAATGACCAGGTCGAACTGGCGGCCCCCGGCGTCGATGTCCTGTCCACCGCGCCCATCGGGACGGTCACCACCCCGTTTGATTTATCCCAGCTCATTGTCGGTGATGGCTTGTATGATGCTGAGAACATGCATGGTTCTCCCTATGCCGAGGTGGATGGCCCTCTTGCGGATTGCGGTATTGGTGATGAATCGTGCCCGGATGCGGTGGGGAAAATCTGTCTCATTGAACGGGGCAGCCTCTATTTCTGGGAGAAGGTGCAGGCCTGCGAGGATGGCGGCGGCATCGGCGCGGTGATTTACAATAATGAGGATGGAACATTTGAAGGATATTTGTCCAATGTAAGCACCTACATCCCCTCTGTATCGATTTCCCGAGCGGACGGCCTGGTTCTGCTATCCGCCATTGGCGAGGAGGGGCACCTGAGTGTCGGCTCCTATCTGGATTATCAGAAGATGAGCGGCACCTCCATGGCCACCCCCCATGTCAGCGGGGTTGCCGCCCTGGTCTGGAGTTATCACCATTCGACCTGCAGCGCCGCCCAGGTGCGGGAGGCTCTGCGGATGAGCGCCGAAGATCTCGGGCCCACGGGTTATGACATATCCTTTGGCTATGGGCTGGTGCAGGCGGAGAACGCCAAGCTCTATCTTGACGATTTGTGCGGAGGCAGCAGTGCGGCCCGGGTTGACCTGGATGGTGACGATGATGTGGATGGTCGGGACCTGGCTCTTTTTGCCGGGGTTTTTCTGACCGCTGCACCCTCGGCCGATCTTGATCGGGATGGTGTGATCAGCGATGGCGATCTGCAGGAATTCGCCGCTGCCTTCGGCACGGTACCGGTTAAATGAAACAAAGTGGAGAAGAAAATGAACACGGTTAGCTGTGCTTTTTCAATAGGCCGGCAATGGACATCAGGAGGAAGAATAAGGCCCCAAGCTTGAAGCGTATCAAGACTTCCTCGGCAGGCAGATGGCCTGCATATGACAAATATTTTCAGAGGTGAATTAAATGATGAATCAAGTCGATCAGCGAAAACATCAACGGTACGTCCCTTCTGCAAAAACATTTGTATATACCGACGATAGTTTCGGGCGAATACTGGACATCAGCGCAGGAGGCTTTTCTCTGCAGTACATTGATGTGGAATCTCCTATTAAGGAAAAGGAGGATGTTGACATTCTTTTGGGCAACCTCTCCCTGGTGAAAGTTCCCATCACCGTTATCTGGAACAACCACTCCTCAGCCATAGGCAAGGATTCCGTCATCATGAGCAAGGTAGGGGTAAAGTTTGTCGATCTGACAAATCAGCAGAGAGACATGATTGCCTTTTTCCTCTCACACCATACCTCAGGCAATGCCTAAAGAGCAGGCGACTCCTTATCCATCAGTCTGCCCGGCACAGTCCGGCTCCTGCCAGCGGTTTCTCATCAAGGGCTTTTGCTCTGCAGGTCATTTTGTAAAAATGTCCTCTTGATGAGAAGTACGCGACACTACCATGAAAAGGCCGGTTGAGGCGGCTGTGGTCTGGTTGACAGTCCTTTGCAGCTGAGTGCGGAGCAAAAGCCTGCCTGAAAAAAAGCATGCGGGCAGAGCTTGCCTTTACACTGTTTTATCGGTGGTCTGCTTTTTATTCGCTTTTAAAAAATGCATTGGCGTTGGCGCCGCAAACCGGGCACTTCTCCGGGGCCTCTTTCTCGTGGGTATGGCCGCATACCGAACAGACATAATAATCATATTCCGCCGGTGCCGCTTCAAGACTGTCCAAAGCCTTCTGATAAAGGGCGGCGTGCTCTTTTTCCACGGCATTGGCATATTGAAAAGAGCGCAGTGCCGCTTTATGTCCTTCCGCTTCCGCAGCTTTAATCATCTGGGGATACATGTTCTTGAATTCGTGGGTCTCACCGGCAATGGCCTCTTGCAGGTTTTCTGCTGTGGCTCCGACGCCTTTCAGCGCCCGCAGATGGGCATGGGCGTGAATGGTCTCCGCCGCCGCAGCTGCCCTGAATAATTTTGCCGCCTGGGCAAAGCCTTCTTTGTCCGCCTTACTGGCAAAGGCAAGATATTTTCTGTTTGCCTGGGATTCCCCGGCAAAGGCCTCATGTAAATTCTCATCTGTTTTTCCCATTGTTTATCCTTTCTGTTATTTTGATTGTCAATTTTGATTGCCACCCGATCCCTGACAGAAATAGAGTGGTACCCAAGTTTTTTTGGAGATGCTCAAGTTGGTGGTCAGATTATAGTGAATTTTATTCCAATATTCCAGCAGATTAGTCCTGATGCTCCGGTAAGATTTTTTTGAGGTGTTGTTGCCGGGAAATATCTTCATAATTGTTAGACAATTATCTCTGTGTGCGTCATGTTTACGGGGCATTATTATTTTTATAAATGCACAGGGGAGTGGTTGGGTGATGCTGCATTGTTTTTTGACATATGGCCAAACGTAAAGTATACAATTAAATTGTATCATTAGTATGTTACACAGTTTAACGTGGCTTGGTACGCTCACATCAACAGATCATTTGCCATCTTTAATGAACAGTCAGTCGCAGATGCAGGAATTGGATTTCCTCCTGGTCGGTCAGGAGAAGGTGGTTCTGGAGCAGGATGCCCGCGTCCTGCAGCAGGCAGGGTATAAAAATATCCGCATTGTGCGCAGCGGCATCGAGGCGCGCCACGTGCTGAAAAACTCACGGGTGCGTTTTGTTATTACAGATCTGCAGATGCCCTGCATGAACGGCATTGAACTACTCAGGCTCATCAGGAGAACCCCCGGACTGTCGGATATTCCGGTGCTGATCATCTCCGATAACCGCCAGAAGGAAATGATCCTTTACGCCATTGATGAAAGGGTTGACGGTTATCTGGCAACACCGTACAGGGCAGAGGATCTGCGTCAGTCCATCAATAATATTCATAAAAGAAAAAAACTCACGGCCCTGCAGAATGAGCTTCGTCTGGCACGGCATCTCATCCTTGCCAAAAATTATGAAAAGGCCATTGACAAGGCCAAGGCGGTTCTCGCCCATGACCAAAACAACAGCGAAGCCCTGTTTATTCTCTGTGAAGGTTACTATTGGCTGGGGGAGCTGGATAAGGCAAAACAGTTTCTGAATATATACCTGAAGGGAAACCCCTCAAGTGGCAAGGGAACGCATCTGTTGAGCAAGGTATGCAGACTTGACGGGGCATGGGGAGATGCTTTCGGTCTGCTGTTAAAAGCGCATAAAGAGAATCCGCTTAACCTCGATCTGGCCATTGACCTGGGCAAACTTTATCTGGAAATGGAGATGGAGGAAAAGGCCCGGGAAGTTTTTCGTGAAGTCATGTCTTCCGAGCCCACTGATCTGAATTTTATAAAAATAGGCAAGGCCTTTCTGAAAAAGGGCAGGCTGGAGGATGCGGCAGACTTTCTTAATAAAACGGTTCAGCCGCTGCCGGAGACGGTCTACGTCTTCGCCCAGTTGGCGCTGATGCTGGAAGCGGCCGGCAATTTTGAGGCAGGTGTAAATCAGTTCAAGCGATGCCTTGAACTGGTCCCGGATCATCCGGTCTATCTGGTGAAGCTTGCCGAGATTTACCTCAAGCATGGCGAAGTGGCCAAGGCCAAAGAGTTGCTTGAGCAATGCCTGAAGAGCCACCCCGAGCATGATCAGGCAAGAAAATTGCTGGAGTCGATCGCCAGGGGGGCGGCATGATCAGGTTTGACCCTGCCCGCCCTCTATTTTTTCAATCGGAACTCTTCCAGCCAGCAGTAGAGCACCGGCACGACAAAGACGGTGAGCAGGGCGATGCTCATGCCCCCGAATGACGGAATGGCCATGGGCACCATGATGTCCGCCCCTCTGCCGCTTGAGGTGAGAATGGGCAGCAGGGCGAGAATAGTGGTGGAACTGGTCATGAGTGCCGGCCGGATGCGGCGTTCGGCTCCCTGCAGTACCATGGCCCGGATCTCCTCCCGGCTGCTGCGGGGAAACCGGGTTTTTGATTCATCCAGGTAGGTGGCCATCAGCACGCCGTCATCCGAGGCAATGCCGAACAGGGCAAGAAATCCGACCCAGATAGCCACCGACAGGTTGATCTGGTGCACCTGGAAAAGGTCGCGCATATTCACGCCGAACAGCGTGGCATCAAGAAACCATCCCTGGCCGTAAAGCCAGATCATGAGAAATCCCCCTGACCAGGCCACGAGAATCGATGAAAAGACCATGAGAGTCGTGGGCAGTGACTTGAACTGCAGGTAAAGGATCACCATGATGGTCAGCATGGCGAGCGGCAGGATGACGGACAGCCGCTTCTGGGCCCTGATCTGGTTCTCATAGCTGCCGGCAAAGGTGTAGGTCACTCCCGCAGGAATCACCAGTTCGCCTTTGTCGATCTTCTCATTAAGGAAGGCCTTGGCCTGATCCACCACATCCACCTCGGCAAAGCCGGCCTTTTTATCAAAGAGCACATAGGCGGTGAGAAAGGTGTCTTCGCTTTTAATCATCTGCGGACCGCGCACATAGCGGAAATCGGCCAGCTGTGACAAGGGGATCTGTGCCCCGTTTGGCGCCGCCACCAGGATTTTCCCCAGCTCTTCAGGTGAGTCGCGCAATTCCCGCAGATAACGGACACGCACCGGATAGCGTTCGCGACCCTCCACCGTGGAGGTAATCATCCTGCCGCCCACGGCCACGGAAATG
Source organism: Pseudomonadota bacterium (assembly GCA_018816555.1). Taxonomy (GTDB): domain Bacteria; phylum Desulfobacterota; class Desulfobulbia; order Desulfobulbales; family SURF-16; genus SURF-16. Next base: position 16,514 of record JAHIVT010000092.1, on the reverse strand, counting down.
ACATCCTGCACCTGGCCCAGCATGATGCCGTAACGGGCAATGGCCTCCCGGTCGATGTTGATCTCAATGTAGGGTTTGCCCACCACCCGGTCGGCAAGAACCGTGGCCGGCGAAACAGCGGGAACGTGTTTGAGCAGGGCCTCAAGCTGCAGGGCAACCGCCTCGATGGTCCCTAGATCCGGCCCTTTCACCTTGATGCCCATGGGGGCACGCATGCCGGTCTGCAGCATGACGATGCGGGTGGCGATGGGCTGCAGCTTCGGGGCCGAGGTCACCCCGGGAATTTCTGCGGCCGTGACGATTGCATTCCAGATATCATCCGGGTTGATAATGCCCCGCCATTTTTCCCGGTCGGGATTGATGTCCGGATCAAGGGCCGGCCGCCAGAGACGGAAGGCCTTGCCGTCCGGGTCGGCAATGAGTCTGCCCTGCCCGTCACGCTCAAAGCGGCCCTGCACCAGATAGGGAGCGCCGTCCGGGGCCGGGACAGGTGTGCCCTCCGGCGTGCGGAAGAAATCTTTTTTGTCGTGACGGAATTTAAACAGCAACCGTTCGCCGTTATCCCCCAGCATATACTCGGAGTGATAATTGATGATCGTTTCAATCATGGAAAGAGGGGCCGGATCAAGGGGACTGTCCGCCCGACCGAGTTTGCCCACGGCCGAGGAGATTTCCGGGATACGGCTCAGCTGCCTGTCCTGCTGGGCCAGCACCTCCTGCACCTCGGCAATGGAGGCATGGGGCATGGTGGTGGGCATATAGAGAAAGGAGCCCTCGTCAAGGGGCGGCATGAACTCCTTGCCAAGTCCGGGGAAGCTGTGGCCCAGGGAAACAAGGAGTCGGCTGCCGCGGATCATGTCCGGCAGGAAGGCGGTTATCCTCGGTACGCCCAGCCAGATCATGGCGCCCATCAGGGTGATGATGGTGGGTAAGAGGAGAAATGTTTTTTTGTACTGCAGGCACCAGGCCAGCATTTTTGTGTACTGGTGCTGGAAAAGTTGGAGAAATCCCAGGGTTGCGCCAATGAGCAGGGCCACAAAAAGAAAATTGACCAGTGCGCCGCTCTCGATGCCAAGCGGTTCCCAGGATCGGGCCAGCAGAATGGTGATGACGAGGATGACCAACCAGTTCACCAGCCAGCCGCCGGCAAGCTGTACCTTGCCGGGCAGCCATTTAGCGCACAGACGGTACAGGCCGATGGCGGCAACAATCAGGCCCAACGAGCTGACAAGCCAGGTAATGACCAGACCTGCGATCAGCAGCAGGCCGGGCAGAACCAGGTTGACCAGGTAGGAGCTGTCCTGTTTTTTCACCCGCCTGAAGAGCAGGTGGGCAAGGGGAGGCAGCACGGTCAGCGCCAGGATGATGGAGGCGATCAGGGCAAAGGTCTTGGTGTAGGCCAGGGGTTTGAAGAGTTTTCCTTCCGCCGCCTGCATGGTGAATACCGGCAGAAAGCTGACAATGGTGGTGGAAACGGCGGTGAGCACTGCACTGCCGACTTCGGTGGCCGCCTCATAGATGATCACCAGGCTGTTGCCGTCCGGGCCGGCCTCATCGAGTTTCGTGACGATGTTTTCACAGATGATGATACCCATATCGACAATGGTGCCGATGGCAATGGCGATACCGGACAGGGCGACGATATTGGCATCCACCCCGAAGACCTTCATGCCGATGAAGCTGAGCAGCACGGCAAAGGGCAGCAGGGAGGAGACGACAAATGAGCTCTTGAAGTGCATGAGCGAGATGAGCACGACAATGATGGTGATGAGAATTTCCTGGCCCAGTGCCGTCTTCAGAGTGTCGAGGGTTTCATGGATCAGGCCGGAGCGGTCATAAAAGGGCACAATGGTAAGCTTGCTCTCCGTGCCGTCGGCCAGTTTTTTTGACGGCAGCCCGGGGCTGATTTCCTTGATCTTCTCCTTAATCCGTTGAATAGCGGCCAGGGGGTTGTCGCCAAAGCGGGCCACGGCCACTCCTCCCACCACCTCGGCCCCGTTTTTGTCCAGCACCCCCCGGCGCAGGGCCGGTCCCAGGGATACCTTTGCCACATCGGAGATCCTGATGGGCTGGTTGTCCGTGGCCTTGATTACGGCATTTTCAATATCCGCCAGGCTTTTGATGAAACCGATGCCGCGGATGACATATTCCACCCGGTTAATCTCAATGGTGCGGGCGCCGATATCAATGTTTGACATCTTGACCGCCGAAAATACCTGTTCCAGGGTGACCCGGTTGGCGCGCATGGCGTCCGGATCAACATCGATCTGGTATTCCTTGACAAAACCGCCCACTGAAGCCACTTCACTGATGCCGGACACGCCCATGAGGGCATAGCGCACATACCAGTCCTGCACCGAGCGCAGCTCCTCAAGTTCCCAGCCGCCGGTGGGATTGCCGTCTTTATCCCGCCCTTCCAGGGTGTACCAGAATATCTGGCCCAGGCCCGTGGCATCCGGTCCCAGGGTCGGTTTGACATCCTCCGGCAGGGTGCCTGTCGGCAGGCTCGCCAGTTTTTCCAGCAGCCGGGAGCGCGACCAGTAAAATTCCACCGAATCATTAAAGATGACGTAAATGGAGGAAAAACCGAACATGGAATAGGAACGCACCGTTTTCACCCCGGGCAGGCCGAGCAGGGTGACGGTCAGGGGATAGGATATCTGGTCCTCCACATCCTGGGGGGAGCGGCCGGGCCATTCGGTAAAGACGATCTGCTGGTTTTCACCGATATCAGGAATGGCATCCACCGGCACCGGATCCCTGGGCAGGTGGCTCAGGTGGAAATCAAAGGGCGCAACCATCAGGCCCCAGCCGGTGAGGACAAGCAGGGCCAAGGCTACCAGCAGTTTGTTGAGCAGGGAGAAACGGATGATGGCGCCGACAAGGGAAGTGGCCTTGGGCAGTTGTTCCTGTTCGGGAGTGGGCATGGTGCACCTTTGCGGACACGCTCTAAAGAGTTGTCGTTATTTAAGCTGGCGGCGGACTTCGCCGCAGCGCAGCATCTTCGTGCCAAAATAGGGGTTGTTGATCTCTTCACTGCCGGCCAGCCAGGTGGCGCCGGTATTGCCGAAGGCCATGGGACAGAACTGTTCGTAAACCGGACCTGAAGCAGGGGCGCCGAAGGTGGACACCGCCAGGCTGAGCGCTTTACTCAGCGGGAAAAAGGCAGCGCGGATGTCCGTTAGCGTCGCAGCGGCTGCCAGTCCCTTGACGGCCTCCTGCAGATCGTTTGTCAGTTGGTTTTTCCGCTCATCTTCCACGTGGGAGAGACTTGCGAGAAATTGCCCGGCCTGGCCGGCGATCTTTTTTTCGCTTGCCGCGGCGCCGGTTTCATCGTCTTTGGCCAGCTGCTGCTGCAGGCTGAAATAGTCGGTCAGCAGTTTTGCAAGTGCCGCCTGGACTTCCGGGTAACGGGGCGCATTATCCATGGCGCCGGCCAGGTCGAAATAGGTACGGACCTGGTGAAAATGTTCGGCCATGGCGGCGTAGATACTGTCCAACTCTTTCCTGTCATCTGCTTCGGAGGCGAGAATCACATCACTGCCGAGCAGCATGGCCATTTCCTTCCAGGCGAGTTTATCCTTGGCCGGCAGGGCTTCGCCATCAAGGTCATGTAATCTGGACCTGAAATCAGTCAGGGACAGGGCAAAGGCCTGCCGGTCATTGCCATGCACGGCATCGGACAGGGTGATGAAGGAGTGATTGAGCAGCTGCAGTTTGGAGGTAAACAGCGATGGGAATTTCTCTTCCTCATGTTTCTTGAAGGAGGAGGGGTTCATCATGGAGGGCCGGGCCTGGATCTGGATGGCGGAGTCGATCTTGAAATTGCCGCGGCTGACCACCAGTTCTCCTTCTCTGAGTCCTCCCTTGACCTGGTAGAAGTCGCCGTTGCGCGGGCCAAGGACCACTTCCTTGCCTTCGTATACCCCTTCCTGCTCCGGCAGCTGCACGTAGACAATGGCCCGCTTGCCGGTGAAAAGAGGGGCTGAGGCCGGGATGAGCAAACGGCTTTCTGTTGTGGAGCCGCTTATCACCTGGGCGCGGACCAGCATGCCTGGTTTCAGCATGCCATCCTTGTTTTCCGCATTGAGCCGTACACGGACGGTACGGGTTTTGTCGTTGACCTGGGGATCGATAAACACCACCTTGCCGGTGAAAAACCGGCCGGGGTATGCCTCCACGGAGAAATCCACATGCTGACCGACATGGATTCGCTGCAGGTCGGATTCATAGGCCTCAAGGTTGACCCACAAATGGTCCAGGTCGGCAATGGTATAGATCATGGTCCCGGTTTTGACATACATTCCCTCCTGCACCTCCTTGTTGATGACGATGCCGCTCATGGGTGCGTTGAGGGTGATGTGGTCTGCCGGGGTACCCCGTTCAATGATCTGGGCGATCTGTCTGTCATTCAGACCAAGCAGGCGCAGTTTTTCCCGGGAGGCCTGTTCGGTGCGGCCCGTGGTGTTTTTGATGATATCCAGGGTTGAATCATGGAGATTTTTTACGGCGGCAACCGCCTGGATCAGCTCGGCCTGGGCGGTAAGCAGCTCCGGGCTGTATATCTCCGCCAGGGGCTGCCCATTTTTGACGATGTCGCCGGTATAGTCCACATAGAGTTTGTCGATGCGGCCGCCAACCCAGGCGGTGATGGTACCGATCCGGGTTTCATCATAGTCCACCTTACCGGATATCCTTGTCTCAACCGCCCCTTTGCCCCGGATAACCGGCGAGACCTCGACCTGGGCCAGTTTCCGTGCCCGCTCATCAAAGGATATCTGGCGCAGGCTGGTGCGCTGACTATCATCCGCGTCCTTGGGCACTTCGATGAGATCCATGAAGCAGATGGGGCACTGGCCGGGCTCGGGAAGCTGGATCTGCGGATGCATGGAACAGGTCCAGATGGTGGCCGCGTCGTGGCTTTCCTGGCCCTGTTCAGCATGCGCGTGCTCATCGGCCGAGATAAAGGGGGGCCAGCCCAGCAGCGTGAAAAAGATGGCAACAGCACAAAAAGACCGCATCATTTTATTTGAGAACATGGTGTTCCTCGCATGGTGAGGGGTCTGAGTGGTTATTTTTTTTCATCAGGGATGCTGCTGGGTTCCTGACCCATTTCTGTTAGTTTCTGCAGATATTTTTCCGGGTCATTCTTGAACTCGCCAATGCAGTAGTCGCAGCAGAAATAAACCCGTTTGCCCTGATAATCCACGTAGAGCTCTTTATTGATCGTACCGCCCATAACCGGGCAGGTGGTCTGGGGCGCGGCAAAGGCGGCGTTGGCGCCGAAGGCGGTGAGAAAGAAGAAGGTGAGGAGGAAAGTTTTGCTCGGTTTCATGAAAATCTCCTTGTCATGATTTGTCTTAAGCAGCACAGGTGCTGTGGTTTTGGTGTCAGTTCTGCCAGTCGGCCAGGGTTGCCCCGACCAGCTCCTCAAGTTTGGCCACCTCGATGGCCTGGTCGGCCAGGGCGCGGCTTCTGGCCAGCTGGAACTGCAGCAGATTATTTTCTGCATCAAGCAGTTCCTGTACGCTGAGACGGCCGTTCTGGAAAGCCTCCAGGGCAACCTCCACCTGCTGGTGGATGGTGGGCAGCAGGGTGTCGTTGTACAGGCTGCGGCTGCGGGTGGCATTGCGGTAACGGAAAAGGCCCTGCTGGATATCCGCCTCCAGGCTGCGCACCTCCTGGTTGAGACTGGTCCGTTCCGCCCCGGCCATGGCCTCTTTTTCTTCCACCGCAGCATGGCGGCGGTCCTGGAACAGCGGAATATTGAAGCTGATGCCGGCGATGATCGGGTCCTTGCCGCTGTCCGGGGGATTGCCGAATTCCGCATTGCCGGTAAAGATCGTTTTGACGCTCAAGGTCAGATCCGGATAGAAATCCTTTTGGGCCAGATCAACGCCGAGCTGGGCCTTGGTGATGCTCTCCCGCGCCTCAAGCAGTTTCGGGTTGTGCTCGCGGGCAAGTTCCAGCAGATGTTCTTCTGCGGTGGTCAGGATGATATCCGGCAGCGGGGGAACGGGTCGCGCCCGGTCGTTATCCGCCCCCAGCAGGCTGTTGAGATTGACCATGAGGGAGTAGGTCTGGTCGCGGGAGGTCTGCAGCCTGTTTTCCGCCCTGGCCAGTTCGATCTGGATCTTGAGTACATTGGCGTAATCAACGGTGCCGGCGGCATACCTGGTGCGGGCAACATTTTCCATGTATTTGAGCAGTTCCAGGCTTTCGGCAAAACTCGTCTGATTTTCCGTATTAAAGGCATACTCCACATAGCTCTGTTTTACCCTGCTTGCCACCAGCAAACGGGTGGCGGCAAGGCGGGCCTCGGCCATGGCGGCATCCTGCCTGGCGACTTTTTCAGCCAGGGACAGCTTGCCCGGCCAGGGGAGGGTCTGGGACAGACTGACGGCTGCCTCCTGGGGTCCGGTGCGTGTTTCAACCGGCTCAAGATAGTATTCGATCCCCATCCGGGGGTCGGGCAGGGATGAGCTTTGCCGTGCCTTCTGCCTGATACCCTGCACCCGGGACTTGGCCGCCTGGATGTTTTCGTTATGCTCAATGGCTTCGGTAAGATAGTCCGCCAGGGGAAGACTGGCGGCGAAGAGGCGATGGGGCAGCAGAATAGTGAGTGCCAGCAGAGTCAGAATATGTCGAGGAATGGCGCGTTTCATAGGATGTTTGTCCTCGTTTTGAGATAATCCGGTAGAGCCCGGAGAGGGGATGTCCTCCCTCAGGCCATTGTCTAAAGCAATCCGCGTGCCGTAAGGGTTATTTGTGTCAGGCAAAAAAGGGAACTCTGTACAAAGGCAGACGCCAACTGCTGTTGCAGGGAGCAGAATGGGTCAGGTGCATGGCACAGAGCACCCTCGGCCAGTAAGTGGATCAGGAAAATTGAAGAATATTCTTCAATGGCTTGCAGGATATTCTTCAGCTGTCCAGGCTGTACTTCTCCAGCCGGTAAATAAGCACATGGCGCGGAATCTTCAGCAGACGGGCCGCCTCGGAACGGTTGCCTTTACTGATGGCCAGCGCCTTGAGGATCAGGCCCTTTTCCACCTCCTCCAGGGAAAGACCTTCCGGCGGAATGTCGGGCAGGGAGGGATCGGAAGAGGAGGTGCGGCCGGGAAGCAGGATCTCAGCCTCATCAATGGCGTCTTTTTCCCGTAAAATAATGCAGCGTTCCACCACGTTCTGCAGTTCCCTGATATTGCCGGGCCAGTGATAGGACTGCAGGCGAGCAAGGGCACCAGGGGTAAATGACACCTGGGGAGGCGCTTCATGCCTTTTCAAAAAATGGGCGACCAGGGCAGGGATATCTTCTCTTCTATCGCGCAGCGGCGGAAGATGCAGCGGGATGACGGACAGCCGGTAGAAGAGATCATCACGGAAATTTCCCTTGCTGATTTCGGCACGCAGATCCCGATTGGTGGCGGCGATGATGCGCACATCCACTGTTTCCGTGCGGTCGCTGCCCACCGGTTCAACCTGCTTTTCCTGGAGCACGCGGAGAAATTTCACCTGCATCTCAGGCAGCAGTTCACCGATTTCATCGAGAAACAAGGTGCCATGGTGAGCGGCCTGAAAACGGCCCTGCCGGTTCTGCACCGCGCCGGTGAAAGCCCCCTTCACATGGCCGAAAAGTTCGCTCTCGATCAGTGGAGCAGGGATGGCTGCACAGTTTACCGCCATAAAGGGTTCTTTTTTTCTCTGGCTGTGCTGGTGGATGAGGCGGGCCAGCACCTCCTTGCCGGTGCCCGACTCGCCGCTGATAAGCACCGTGGCGTCGGATTCCGCCACCTTGAGGGCGGTGTGCAGCAGTTCGGCCATGGCGCTGTTGACCGTTACCATGCCTTCCACGCCGGTCAGCCGGTTGATCTCCTGGGACAGGGAGCGGGCGCGGATCTTCAGACTTTGCATTTCCAGGGCCTTGCGGCAGGAGAGAATCAGGGTGTCCCGGTCAAAGGGTTTGGTAATGAAGGTGAAGGCCCCCTGGTGCATGGCCTGCACCGCCATTTCAATGGATCCGTAGGCGGTGATAATGATCACCGGAACGTCCGGCGCCTCCTGTTTGAAGCGTTTGAGCAGCTCCAGGCCGCTTGCGTCACCCAGTTCAACATCGGTGACCACCAGCTCGGGAGGATGGCGCTGAAAGGAATCAATACCCTGCTGGGCGTTGGCCGCCGTTTTTACCGAGAAACCGGCCTTGGCCAGGTTATACTCGGTCACGCGGCGCAGGCTTTCATCATCATCGATAAGGAGAATATGGTTGTTCATGGTCGTTGCTCGATTTTCGGCACGGCCGGCAGAATGACGATAAAGCCGGCCCCGCCTTCAGGGGCAGATTCAATGGTGATCCGTCCGTCGTAACTTTCAACGATCTTGGCGCTGATGGCAAGCCCCAGACCGGTGCCGTCCTGCCGTCCGCTGTAAAAGGGCGCAAAAACCTTTGCCCGTTCAGCTTCGGCAATACCGGGGCCGTTGTCGGCGACGATGATTCTTGTTTCGTTGTCCCTTAGCTGCACCTCAAAACGGATCAGGCCGTTTTGGGCAACCGCCTCAATGCTGTTCAGCAGCAGGTTGATGAATACCTGGGACATCTTGTTGCCGTCCACCTGGATCTCTTTGGCCGCCTCGGGGATAATGCGCGTGAGGGTGATGCCTTTTTTGCGGATTTTGTTGTCAACCAGGGTGGCGACCCGGTCAAGCACACTGAGGAGCGGTTCGAGGCTGACAGGCTGGGCGGCTGGCTGCTGCTGGTTTCTGGAGTAGCGCAGGACTTCTTCCACGGTGGTGTTGAGCCGAGCCGTCTCCTTTGCCAGGATTTCGGCAAACTCGTGTTTGGGATGGCCGGGGGGGAATTCGTCCAGGAAGATTTCCGCCGTGCCTTTGATGGCACCCAGGGGATTTTTGATTTCATGGGCCAGGGAGGCGGAGAGCTGACCCAGGGCGGAGAGCTTCTGGCTGACCCGCAGCTGCTCTTCAGCTTCAATGAGCAGTCCGGCCTCTTCATGGAGGCGGGCATAGGATTTTTCAAGTTTTTCAGAGAGTTCCTGATATTTTTCCTTGAGCCGCGACTCCCGGCTGGCAATGGTGCCCACCAGGCCGCCGGCGGCTAGATAGAGACCGATTTCCGTCAGCTCACCCAGAAAAAAATCGTAGTTCATCTGGTGAAAGAGATGGAGATGGGGAATGAAGGCCAGAATGGTGAAAATTGCCAGCAGCAGGCCTCCGCCCGCTCCATAGAGCAGTGCGGCCACGACGATGGGGAAATAACTCAGACGCCGGTATGTTTCATGGAGAAAAACCTTGTCGGCCGGGGTCACCCCATGCAGCACGCCAATGGCCACCACCATGAGGAGGAGTAGAAAGAGGATGGTTCCTGATCTTTTGCTTTTGATCACAATAGAGAGGGGGCTCGGAATTCTGAGTTTTGCGTTACGTGTTATGTAGGAGTAATTTGGCATATCTGCCGGGTATTTTCACTAGCCACACTGCGTGACGTACTCATTTGGTTCTTTTGCCGACTCCTCCCGACTTATCATTGCCTATTATTACAGTACAGGCCTCGGGCTGTAATTTCAAAATAATTCTACCGGTCAGGCAGGGTGGAGTGGCATTTAAAAAAAATAAGGGAAAACAGGCAGGGGTCAGGTCAAGGATTTGAGCTTCTTCTGGATCATCTGCAGATCATGCCAGGCCCCTTTTTTCAGTTCCTGGGTCTTGAGCAGCAGGGTCGGATGAAAGGTGGGCATGAGCGGGATGCCCTGGAAGTCATGGAAACGGCCCCGCAGGCTGAGGAGAGACTGGGAGGTTTTGAGCATGGTCTGGCTGGCAGTCTGGCCCATGGTGCAGATGATTTTTGGTTTGATCAGCTCAATCTGCCGCATGAGAAAGGGCAGACAGGCGGATGTCTCCACTGTTGGCGTGCTGCCCACGGCCGGCGGTGCGCATTTGACGATGTTGGTCAGGAAAATGTCGTCCAGGGACAGGTTGATAGCGCCGAGCATTTTTTTCAGCAGTTCACGGGGGGCACCGCTGATCGGCTTGTTTGCCGCCTCTTCCTCGACGCCGGGAGGATCACTGATGATTAAAAGGGCCAGGCCCTGCCGGACGGATCCTTCACCAAAGATCATCTGCCGCCGTGATTTTCCCAGGGCGCACTGTTGGCACCCCTCAAGGCTGTGCCTGAGATCATCCAGGGTTTGCAGGTCTGCTCTATCCGGTCCGGCGGTCTCGACGGGCTTTGCGGTTGCGGCTGGCGGTGTAGGGGTGGGGAAAAAGGGCTGCGTTTTTATCTTTGCCGACGAGGGTTTGAGAAAACTGTTTAATTCCGGAGATAAAGGGTAGTCGAGTTCACAATGCCGGTGAAAGGCGACAAGATTTCTTGTTTCCTGCAGCAGTCTGCTTAAAGAAGAGGGATCATTCTTCATGGATCGCTGCCTTCCATTCATGCAGAGCGGCGAGGGCTTTTTCAGCCCGCAACCGGCCACGCAGTTTTTTTGGTACCTTTCTGCCATCCTGGCTGGTCAGATTGGCAAAGAGGCCGAAGTTGATGTTGGACGGCTGAAAACGGGCGGGATCAGTTTCGGTGAGATGGCGGATGAGTGCGCCGAGTGCTGTCTCGGCAGGTGGTGGAAAAGGTTTGCGGCCCTGCAAAAGGTGCGCGGCGTTGATGCCTGCCAGCAGACCCATGGCCGTTGATTCCACGTAGCCCTCCACCCCGGTGATCTGCCCGGCCAGCAGGATGTCCTGTCTTGTTTTGAGCTGCAGTGTCGGCTCCAGCACCTTGGGTCCGCAGACAAAGGTATTGCGGTGGATGCTGCCCAGACGTTCAAACTCCGCCTGCTCCATGCCCGGAATCAGGCGGAAGACCACCTGCTGGGCAGGATAGGTCAGTTTGGTCTGAAACCCCACCATATTGTAATGGGTTCCTTCCACATTTTCCTTTCTGAGCTGGACCACCGCGTACGGGTCATGGCCGGTGCGGGGATCGGGCAGACCAACCGGCTTCATGGGGCCGTAGCGCAGGGTGTCCACCCCCCGTTCAAGCATGACTTCAATGGGCAGGCAGCCCTCGAAATATTTTTTTTCCTCAAAGGCTTTCAGCTTCACCTTGTCCGCTGCCGCCAGTTCCGTGATAAAGGTCAGGTACTGGGCCTTGTCCATGGGGCAGTTGAGGTAGTCTCCCGGCCCATCGTCATAGCGGGAGGCCTGATAGATAATCTCCCTGTTCAGCGAGTCGGCGACGATAATCGGGGCAATGGCATCGTAAAAGGCCAGATGATCGCCGGTGATTTCCTGCAGGGAACGGGCCAGCCCGTCGGCGGTAAGGGGACCGGTGGCCAGGATTAATAGCGGATGGCGTTCATCCGCTTGGGGGATGTCGATGATTTCCTCGCGGCGAATTTCAATTGCCGGGTGAGATTCGATTTTTTCCGTGATAAAACGGGCAAACAGCGTGCGGTCAACGGCCAGAGCCTTCCCGGCCGGAACCTTTGTCGTGGCCGCAGCGGCCATGAGCAGGGAGTCAAGCTGCCGCATTTCTTCCTTCAGCAGACCAACGGCCGAGGATGGGTCATCGGAACGAAATGAGTTACTGCAGACCAGTTCCGCTAGATCGGGGGAGGAGTGGGCGGGACTGAAACGCCGTGGTTTCATGTCATAGAGGATCACCCGGCAGCCACGTTTTGCCGCCTGCCAGGCTGCCTCGCAGCCAGCCAGCCCTCCGCCGATAATAGTCAGAAATCGGTCGTCCATTAAATACCTATCTCTTTTTTGGTACCGTGGGCCGCCAGATCTCCGGAGGTGCCGGTCTGAACCGCGCCACGAAGAATATTTCCGGTTGAGATCAGCACGGAGTCGTTGATCTTGGACAGCATTTTCGTCGCAGTATCATTTCCGGCACCCGGAGGGGCAAGAAGAATGAGTTTCATATATTTCTGCGGGTTCTGTTAAATGATGATGCCTGTTTAAAAAGAAGTGGAAAATCGTGTAACTATACCTAATTTTGTCTGATTTGACAGCAAAATAACAGTATAGCGCAGGGCGCTGACGGGTTTGCGGAGTAATGGAGGGTTGGGGAGATGAAAAAGGCCGATGTTGTGAGGGGACACCGGCCTTTTTCATGTACTAAGGAGAAAAAAATGAAGAAAAGTGAGAAAAAACGAACTGATAAGGTTTTTTAATTCTTACAGTCTTAATGAATTAGATTCATCCGTTGCGAGAAAGGTTCCAAAAAAAAATCGGGCATAAAAAAACCGGTGATGGGGCGTCACCGGTTTTTTTACAACACAAGAGAGAGGAGAAAATGAGAAGAAAAAAACAATAAGGAGTATCAATTCTTAAAGTCTTAATTGATTAGATTCATCCGTTGCGGAAAGGTTCCAGAAAAAAATCTGTCGGGCAAAAAAAAACCGGTGATGGGAGGTCACCGGTTTCACTACAACAAAAAAAGAAGAGAAAATGAGAAGAAAAAAACAGGTAAGGAGTGTCAATTCTTACAGTCTTAATTGATGAGATCCGTTTTTTCAGAATAGGTTCCAGAAAAAAATCTATCAGGCAAAAAAAAAGCCGGTGATGAGGGTCACCGGCTTTCTGTTTCCATTGCTGGAAACACTGAGAAAAATGAAAAGTGAAAAAGTAAGGTAACTGAGGATGTTAACTCTTACATTTTACAATACATACAACGCTCACTTTCCCAAAAAGGTTCCATGGGAAAATATTTTTTTTCACATTTCTCGAATAAGCTGTCAGCCGGGAGTTTCGTAAGTGATTTCTTTTTATTTTAATTGACAAGAATGGGGGGGTCGAGTATTTAAGAAAGTTATTAATCTTAATTTAAGTTTTAGCATCTTCTTTTCTCGTCAATATTCTCGCCCTGCGCTGCCTCTTGGCCCTGTTTGATGCCGTTGAAGTTTTTGCTGAGCACTTAAAGGAGTACAGTATGAAACTTTTTATCGGCAACCTCCCATACAATATGAACGATACGGAACTGAATACCCTCTGCACTCCCTTTGGAGATGTCGTCAGTGCTAAAGTCATTACCGACCATTTTTCAGGCCAGACAAAAGGCTTTGGCTTTGTTGAGATGTCCAGTCGGCCTGAAGGTCATAAGGTGATGGAAGGGCTCAACGGCACAGAGGTCAGTCATCGTAAATTGATCTGCAACGAAGCTAAGCCGCAAAAGAAGAAAGGTGCACGACGCCGTTAAACCCCTGCCATTATTCCGGCACTCTTTATTCCTGTTTATGCCCCCCAAAGTTTCCTGCTTTTTTTTCTGCTCTGCATGGCATGTGAGAGGATTTTTCTGCCGTTAGTCCACCCCCGGCAAGGGGACAGCAATTATTTCCGCACTGTTTTTCCTGCCCATAAAAAATAAACCTTAATCAAGAAATTATAACAGCCTCCGACCGTGGTTCACTGTACAAAAGATTAGGACCATGGCGACAGTGCTGTTGACTTATAAACAGAAACAAGGAGTTTTAATGAGTTTTACATCATTTCATTTTCATGAAAAAATAGCCGCAGCGATAAAGGATTGCGGCTATGCAGCACCGACCCCCATTCAACAGCAGGCGATGCCGCCGGTACTTGACGGTCACGACCTCCTGGGGCTCGCCCAGACAGGGACCGGCAAAACAGCGGCATTTGTGCTGCCTATTCTGCAACGCCTCATGGAGGGCCCCCGCAAAAAGGTGCGGGCTCTGATTGTCGCCCCGACCCGGGAGCTTGCTGAGCAGACCCATGAATATATCGGCAAGATGGCCGGAAAGACCGGCCTTGCCAGTGCCGTTGTGTATGGCGGTGTCGGCAAACAGGGCCAGATCCATCAAATCCGCAATGGAGCGGAAATTATTGTAGCCTGTCCCGGCCGTCTGCTTGATCATCTCGATGCAGGAGCGTTTAACCTTAGCAAGCTTGAGATACTGGTGCTGGATGAGGCGGATCACATGTTCGACAAGGGATTTCTGCCTGCCATCCGCCGGATATTGAAGTATGTGCCGAAGCAGCGGCAGACCCTTATCTTTTCCGCCACCATGCCTGCCGAAATTCGTCATCTGGCCCAAAATATCCTGCAATCGCCGGTAACCGTGCAGATCGATCATGACCTGCCGGCTCCAACCATCTCCCATGTGCTTTTTCAGGTGGAACAGCAGGGCAAGACCGCACTGTTGAAACAGATCATGGAGCAGACCGAAATGGTTTCCGCCCTGATTTTTACCCGGACAAAACACAAGGCAAAGACCCTTGCCCTGCAATTGGAGAAATTCGGCTGCAGCGTCACCTCACTGCAGGGAAACCTTTCCCAGCAGAAAAGGCAGCAGGCCCTGGACGGCTTTAAAAGCGGGAAATTTAAAGTGATGGTAGCCACCGATATTGCTGCGCGTGGTATTGATGTGTCAAGAATTTCCCATGTGGTCAACTATGATATGCCTGATACGGCTGAGACCTATACCCACCGCACCGGCCGTACAGGCCGTGCCTGCCGCACAGGCGAGGCCTTCACCTTTGCCGGTCGCGAAGATATGAAGATGATTAATATTATTGAACGGAATTTAGGTAAAAAAATGGCGAGGCCGACATCTTCTGGTATTGCGACTCAGTCATTCACCGCCAATACTGAAATGAGAGAAGAACGGCCGCGTTCATCGCAGGTCAGAAGAAAAAGCAATCATACCCCGGCGGCTGGCGCAGGAAACCAAAACAGGCGCAGAGCTGTGCCGTTTGACTTTGATGTCCGCAGCCTTTCCCAGGGATCAGGGCGTAAAGATAGACCGACAAACGTGGGTTGATTCGTTTAACCCCTTCCTGTTGATTTTCCGGCAGGGAAAAGATGGGCATTCGAGCCGCAGGCGGCGCGAATGCCCATCTTTCGTTTGGGGGTCACGCTTTGCCATCACCAGGGCCTCCGGTCATGTCGCCTCATCCAGCAGGCGGCGGACAACAACGGCCATATCTTTTTTCATGACCGGTTTGGTCAAATATTCCCGAATCCCTATATGTTCCGCTTTTTCGGATGAAACGGTCTGGCTGAAGCCGGTGCATAAAATGATGGGCAGGCCGGGACTTATTTTGAGTATTTCGCGAGCCAGTTCCGCCCCCGTCATTTTCGGCATGGTCTGATCGGTGATGACCAGGTTGAATCTGTCAGGTTCGGCCTGAAAGATTTCCAGGGCTTCCTGGCTGTCTGTTCGGGTTGTTACCTGGTAACCGATATTGGTGAGCATTCTTGTAAGCATGACGCTGATCGCCTTGTCGTCATCTACCAGCAGGATGTGTTCCTGTTTGCCCTGGGGAAAAGTATCTCGTTCGGTGCCCGATTCATCCCTGTTTGAGCCCTTGCCGACAAGAGGCAGGTAGATGCTGAACGAAGTGCCATGGCCGATTTCGCTGTAAACCTTGATGACGCCGTTCAGGGAGGTGACAATGCCGTGCACCACCGCCAGCCCCATGCCTGTGCCCTCGGCTTTGCCCTTGGTGGTGAAAAACGGTTCAAAGATGTGCTCCATGGTCTCAGGCGTCATGCCTTCACCCGTATCGCTTATGGTCAGCAGGAGATGGGCACCGGGCTGGAGGTTGGGGTTGTTTCCGGCAAACTCTTCATCAACATCAATGATACGCTGGCCGACTTCCAGCACCCCGCCATTTTTCATCATCGCATGCCCGGCATTGGTGCACAGGTTCATGAACAGTTGGTGGATTTCCGTGGGATCGGCAATGATCGATGCCTCGGGATCACGCAGATCATGGCGGATTTCGATGGTGGTCGGCAGGGTAGAGCGCAGCAGTTTGAGAACCTCCTTGATGATGCTGAGGATGCAGAGAGGCAATCTTTCCTGTTTCGCCTTGCGGGCAAAGGAGAGGATTTGCTTGACCAGGTCCCTGGCCCGGATACCGGCGGTCTTGATTTCTTTCAGCTCCTCTTTGGGAGAGTGGCCACGGGAGATTTCGATTTCGGCAATATCGGCATTGCCCAGAATGGCAAACAGGATGTTATTGAAATCATGGGCAATACCACCGGCCAGGGTGCCGATGGCTTCAAGCTTCTGGGCCTGCCTGAGCTGTGCTTCCAGTTTCTCCTTCTCCTCTTCGCTCTTTTTTCTCTCGCTAATGTCGCGACTGACGCCGATGAGCCCCAGCACGCTGCCGTCAGGGTTATGGTATGGGGTTTTCAAGGTATCCAGCAGCACGTGTCTGCCGTCCGGGTAGTCGACCCATTCCTCATTGCGTTTCGTCTCTCCGCTGGCCAGCATCTGCCGGTCCTTTTCCCGGAAGAATCCGGCAATCTCGGTAGCAAAGAAGTCGTAATCAGTTTTGCCGATGATATCAGCAATGTCCCTGCCGGCAAATTCGGCAAAGGCCTTATTGCAGCCTAAATAGGTGCTTTCATGGTCCTTGAAAAAGATGAGGTCGGGCACGGAATCGATCAGGCTTCTCAGCAAGGCATGGGCATTCTCCAGTTCAATTTCCGTCTGCTTGCGTTCAGTGATGTTGATGGCTGTGGCCAGCACGCCGATGGT